>JBHHXF010000642.1:0-2526 GCA_046756905.1 Anaerolineae bacterium
TCACAGTGAGTGACACCCCGGTTCGTCTTCAAGGCTCTGAAGAGGAATGAGTTGTTCTTCTAGCGAATCGTGACAGTCCTCTTTCGCAAAGCGAACCCGGTCAATACCAACAGCACGCCGGCCACAACCGCTGCAATCAGCAGATTCTGGTTCAGCACACCACCGGTCGCCGGCATCTGTTGCGGCTGCTGCATCTTCTGCATTACTTCGGCAACGGCCTCGGAGCCGGCAGCGGAGGCGACAGCAGGCTCGCCCTCGAAGCCCCAGCGCAAAACGCCGTCCCGGTTGGTGGGGATTCCCAGATGGCAACCGATGCAGCCGGCTGGCTTGCCCGCCGCGTCCACACTGCCATCAGGTTTGATCTTGGCCCAGAACCAGTCGTTGCCCTCCGGGTTGTAGCCCTTGACCTTGTACATGATGGTGACAGCACCGAGCATACCCGGGTTATCGACCGTTTCCCCCATGTAATTGTCTTTGGCAATGATCGTGCCCTCGGGCATTTCACCCGGGAACTTCGAGGCGACACTCAGGCCGATGTCATTGACAAAGATCTTTACGACCTTCGAATGGGGGGCTCCACTTGGCAGAAAGCCCTTGAAACTGTCGTCGGGCCATGTGCCCCAGTCAGTATATGGGCTAATTTCAGTGACGTATGTCCACACCGCCTGCGCGTCTGCGGCCGGCAACTCCCCCTGAGCTGTGACATGGCCACTGGCCACGAAGCCAACCAGGGCAAGCACCACGACAAACACCCCGGCTACCAATACGAATGATCCTACTCGTTTCACCTCATCCTCCCTCCATCTATTTGTTATGTTGAACTGATCAAAAGGACTTCATACCGACTCAAAAGAAAGGGATATGCAAGCACACGATCTCTCCCCTACACTGATGAACAGTCTATCCGCACAGCCAAGAATATTCCGTAACGGCCATCACACTCACGAGTAATCCAGCAGGCGAGTCAGCCGCGCCCGATCGAACCCCAGAACAACCTGCCCGCCGACCTCAATGACAGGTACTCGATGCACACCCGTCTTGCCGATCAACTCACGAGCGGCATGTGCGTTTTTCGAGATGTCAACCTCCTGAAAGGGTAGGCCTCGTGCCTCCAGGAATTTCTTGGCCTGATGACAGGCATAGCAGAGAGGCGCAGAATATAGGCGAATATGCCTGTTGCCAGCAACCTCGTGTGTGGCTTCATCCATACGCTTGCTCTCAGGAGTCAGCCTGCCGATAGATCGATGTCTCAGGATGGAAAGCCGCCCACGCAAACCAAAAGTGGTTGCCGTGCACGATTGGCGTCAACTGCTTACCTTCCATCGGGCCGCTGGTAGCCTCGCCCAGCGTATTCCAGACACTGCCAGTCTGGTCATCAACGATCTGGCCATCTTCATCAACGGAGAAGGTCAGCAACTGGCCGTCCAGTTCAGGATCGAACACGGCCGCCGCTCCGACATCGCGTGACTCGGCGATGGCCTGGCGGTCTAGGGCTGAGGTCGTGCCGGGATAGTAGAAGACAACAATGTCGCGACTGCCGACTCTATCAGCTACAGCGCGTTCGTCAGCCAAGACCGAGAACGGGTAGGCCTTCGCCTCACCACCTATCTCCACCCCAACAACGCGCTCCATGGCTTGTAGCCGTGGGTCTATCTTCCCGCGAAATAGGAATGGGCGGTTGCCAGGGGCATCGTACAGGGCGTACGGGTTTGAGCCATAGGGACGGCTGTGGCCTGTGTCTCGGGACAGAACCAGCCCATCTGGGTGAGCCGTTCTGAACTCTGCCCAGGAGACGATGGCTGCCGGCAAGAAAGTCAACTGCGTGCCTGTCAACTCACCCACAATGGCCAGACCCAGCACCTGGCTCCACCATGACCCCGTCTGCCGATCATACATCACCAGTGCGCTGTTGTACAGCCGGCCTGAGGTCCCAAAATCGTAGAGCGTGCCATTCACCTCACGATCGAACGCAAGAGCCGTGTTACACAGGGGACAGAACGTCACCGCCACAGGCTTATTGCCGAATTCGTCGTTGACAATCTCGTGCCACGTCATGATCTGGAGCGGATATGCCTTTGCAACGTCATTAAGACGGACAGCGATGACTGGCTCCTTGTCTGTCAACCACTCGTCCGCAGACTCCACACTCACGAACTTGGGTGCGTCAATCGGCGGGATCACATCCGGGGCCACACCGCCGGACATGATTTCGTTGAGCGGAACAAGGGGCGTGGGCGTTGCCGGCGGACCCGCAGTTTCTGTTTCAACGATAGTCGGGCCAACCGGCGCGTCGGGTTCCGATGTCTGTATCGGGGCCACAACCGCTGTGGGCGATTCCGAATCTGCGGCCGGCGGCTGTGGTTGGCCAGGCGTCTTGCCGGCTTGTGGCTGCTCGACCTCCACCTGCGACCCAGCCGGCGATTCCGAGCCACGGCCGGGCTGTACCGGCGCGGCGCAGGCCGACACCAACAGGATGAACAAAACTGAAAGAAGCAACGTCTTCCCAATCATTGATAACCTCATCAC
>JBHHXF010000643.1:0-2518 GCA_046756905.1 Anaerolineae bacterium
CCGGATACATGTTACGACCTCCCGTTTCCGTGAATCGCCTGCCAGATTTTCTCCGGCGTGAGCGGCATATCCAGGTGCTTCACACCGAACGGGGACAGCGCGTCTACCACAGCGCTAACGACTGCTGGCGTGGATGCGATGGTCCCCGTCTCGCCGGCGCCCTTGACGCCCAGCGGGTTGACCGGTGTGGGCGTCTCGGTGCGGTCCGTCTCGAAGGACGGCAGGAAGTGCGCCCTGGGCAGCGCATAGTCCATCAGCGAGCCTGTCAGGAGTTGACCGCTCTCGTCATAGACCGCACCCTCCCAAAGCGCCTGGGCAGCGCCTTGGGCGATGCCGCCATGCACTTGTCCATCAACAATCATGGGATTGATCACGTTGCCCACGTCGTCCACCGCCACGTAGCGCTTGATGTCCACGTGACCGGTGTCCGGATCCACTTCGACAACACACACATGAGTGCCGAATGGGAAGGTACAATTCGGTGGGTCGTAGTACGCGGTGTCGTCCAGAAACGGCTCCACGCCCTCAGGCAGGCTGTAGGCCAATGCGGCGGCGCCGGCGATCTCCTGGATCGTCTTGGCCTGGTCGGGAGCGCCCTTGACGTGCACGTTACCGTCTTCATAGACCACGTCCTCAGGAGCCGCCTCCAGCATGTGCGCGCCGATCTTCTTGGCCTTCTCCTTGATCCGCTGCAGACCGTTGTACACGGCCACTGTGCCAACGGCCGCACTGCGGCTGCCGTAGGTGCCGTAGCCGAAGGGCGTGCCGAGGGTGTCGCTGTGCTGCACGATCACGGCCTCGATAGGGACACCCAACTCGTCGGCCACCACCTGCGCTACCGTCGTCTCATGGCCCTGACCGTGCGGCTGGGAGCCGATGGTGACGACGACCTGTCCCGTCAAATGGACCCGCACATTGGCGCTCTCCCACAGGCCGGCGCCCCAGCCCTGGTTCGGGAGTCCAATCCAGGCCGACGGCGCGACGCCGCAGACCTCCACGTAGCTGGATAGGCCAATGCCGAGATAACGACCTTGTCTGCGGGCTTCTTCCTGCTCCTGGCGCAATGCCTGATAGTCCACGATTTCGAGCGCCTTGTTCAAGGTCTTTTCGTAGTCTCCACTGTCATACTTGAGGCCGGCCAGGATACCGACCGGATCGTACGGGAAAGCGTCCACGGGGATGAAGTTCTTGCGCCGCACCTCGACCGGGTCCAAACCCAACTCGTCGGCGACCAGATCCACTGCCCGCTCAACCACGTAGGCGGCTTCTGGGCGTCCAGCGCCGCGATAGGCATCTACCATACCAGTGTTGGTGTAGACACCCAGCACCTGGCAATAGATGTTCGGGATCTGATATGCGCCAGACAGCATTCGGCCGTACAGCGTAGTGGGAATGCCGCCCGCGATGGTCGAGAACATGCCACCCAAGTTGGCGTAGGTCTTGACTTTGAGCGCACCAATGGTGCCATCACGTGTGGCGCCAACCTCAATCTCAGTTATGTGGTCACGGCCATGTGTGGTGGCGATGTAGTTTTCCTGCCGGTTCTCCATCCACTTGATCGGTCGGCCGAGCTTCTTGGCCAGGGCAGCCACCAGGGGATACTCGGGGTACAGGAAGATCTTCGCCCCGAAGCCGCCGCCTACCTGTACCGATCTGACCCGCATCTTGGTTTCGGGGATACCGAAGACGAAAGCCGTTATCAGCAAGCGATGAACGTGCGGTGCCTGCGAGGTCAGCCATAGTGTGTACTCTTCAGTGCCGGGATCGTACTGGCCGATAGCACCACGTGGCTCGATGGGCGTCGGGATCAGACGCTGGTTGACCAGGCGCTGCCTGACCACAACATCGGCCTCACTCAGGGCCTGATCGGTCGCCGCCTGATCTCCGCATGACCAGTCCATGCAGATGTTGTTGGGCGCGTTCTCGTGCAATTGCGGCGCGCCGGGCTGGGTGGCTTTCTCAGCATCTACGACCGCCGGCCGGCGTTCGTAGTCCACCTCGATCAGCGCCAGTGCGTCCTCGGCAGTGTAGCGATCCTCGGCCACGACAACGGCCACGCCGGCACCTGTGAACGTCACCTGGCCAATCTCCAGCACGCGCGGCGTGTTGGGGTTACTCTCTACTCCACCGGCCTGCCAGGCAGGCGGCATGGGGTTTATCTCCTCGAAATCCTTGCCAGTGAACACACCTACGACGCCGGGGAGGTCCGCCGCCTTCTCGGTGGTGATGCTCTTGATTTTCGCATGTGCATGCGGGCTGCGAAGGACAGCTGCATGTAGCATGCCGGGCAACTTGATGTCGTCCAGGTACATCGCCTCGCCCCTTATCAGTCGCGGGTCCTCTCGCCTTTTGATCGATGAACCAACTAGCTTAGCCATCTCTCTCTCACCTCCTTGCTCACAGATGCTCGGCCGCGTGCTGGACGGCCTTCACGATGTTGTGATAGCCTGTACAGCGACAGAGGTTGCCTTCCAGGCCATGCCGGATTTCGTCTTCGGTGGGGTTGGGGTTGTCCTGG
>JBHHXF010000644.1:0-2509 GCA_046756905.1 Anaerolineae bacterium
TCGAAGCCCCGTCCTGAGCCAGTCGAAGGGGGCCTGTCGAAGGGTTGCTGCGAATTCATTCGCCAGGCGCGAAGTGGCTGAGTAGTAACGGATCGAGATCAGGTGACCGGCACTTCAAAAGTGCCGGTCACCTTCCCAAGCTAGTTACTCCTCAACACCAGAGGCAAGAAGATCGAGCCGGCTGATCTCTTCTGGACGGGCTCGGGGTCCACGGGCATGCCCCGCCGCTGCTCTGGCCGCCGGCCAAAATAGCCGGCCAGGAAATCATCCCACCGACCGTCGCGGGTGGCGGTGAAGATCCTGTGATTCGCGTAGTCGCCATAAGCCCCAGAGACCCATTGTGGCCAGTAGATGCCCAGGCCACGGGCATTGCTGTGATCCTCGCCGGGACTGCTGTTGATTTTGTAGTCCAGAACGGCGTTGCCAACTGCGGTCTTCACAGCATTGGCCTCACTAGCCACGGCGGGGACCTGGGCCGCCAGGCGATCGGCCATGTGCCACAGATCGAGGTAGTAGTCCTCGTTGGTGATTCTGAAGTCGTCGCCGACATCGAACTTCTGTGCGGCGGTACGAGCCGTCGTTATGGCATCCTTTTGCGCGCCCACCTGGGAGAGGAGAGCATCCGCCAGGTTGTCCACCGCTGTTTGCACGGCCCCAATCTGGCTCAAATCGACGGCCGAACCGACGACCGCTCCCGATCTTCCGGAGAAGTAGGCGTCCAACGCAGCGTCCACGAATTGGGCCGGCGTCGTGCTCGCAGTGAGGTTCTCGAAGTACCTCGGGTAGGTATTGCCCCCGTAGCTCACCGATTCGAAGCCAAAGAGGTATTTGGCGAAGTTCCGCATATCATAAGCGCCTTCGAAGGTCTGCATCAGGCAGGCTTCCCAGTCCAGGACATCGATTTTGTTTGCGCCGTTGTCGGTTATCTCCTTCATGATTCCGTACAGCTCGGGTGGCGAGAGGTTATCCCCGTTGCTGGTGTCGTCCCAGGCGATGCCGGCTATGCTGTTGCCATGGTCATCTACACCCAGGTAGTAGTGATCAGCGGGGTAATTTTGCATGGCCCATTTGGCAAAATTGACCAGATTCTGTGGATCGCCCATGTTTAGCTCGCCCATATCCCACCGGTTGACCCCATCCGCGTAGTTTCCGTTGGGCTGGATATGGTAGCGGGTCGTCCGTGGGTTTGGTGACTCCTGAGCCATGTCGAGCAGAACGACGACATCAAGGAAGTCGGATTTGTCACCGATCATCCGCTCAAGACCTGCGATGTAGGGTTGGTACTCGCGCCACAGGTTGGTGTCGCCTGCCAGATACAGTATGGCAGTCCAGGCCTTCTTGTCCGAAGGTGGGGGCGTTGTGGGTGTGGGCGGCGGCGTGGGGGGCGGGCTACCGCCGGCAGTCAGCGAGATGGAGTAGAAGAAGCTGCGATCCCCGTCACCCCCGTAGGAGCTGACGACGGCGTAGTAGGCGCCGGCCGCCGGCAGTGTGTGCGTGAGGTAGGAGTCGAAGGAGTTGCCGTCATCGTCGTTCTCGGCCAGGACGGTCTCGCCGTCGGTATCCATCAGCCAGAGGTAGGAGTCCAGCGAGGAGCCGTTTGACGCAGCGTCGATGTCAATGGTGATGGTCTGCCCACTGCTCCCACTGAAGGCGAAGTAGTCGAAGTCGCCGGCCGGGTCGATGGTCAGGTCGGTGATGGGTGTATCGAAGCTCAACGCTGTCGCCGTGCTCGGAGAGTCGTTATCCTCATGGCCGTCGCCGGCGGTTCCCCCGGTCTGGATGATGAAGGCCACATCGTCCACCCAGACGGACGTGGGCAAACTCCCATCCGTTTCGAGGGAGAAGACGATGTAAACCGTCTCACCCGCGACAGTGAGTAGCTCGGAGCCGGACAGGGTGTAATCAACCTCCGACCAACCATTCGTACTCTCGGTACCATCCATACAACCCAGGTCGATGAGCAGCTCCTCGTCGGAATCGCGGGCGATGCCGGCACAAAAGGTATCAGCCTCAAACGCGGTCTCTTCCCCATCCAGCTCGAACCAGAAGTTGATCCGGGCTTCGTTCACGCCGGTTGCCGGCACGTCGAAGACCTGGTAGAGGGCATCGCTGGCATCGTCGATGCCGCCCAGCCAGGCGCTGTAGCCACCACTGTTGGCGTTCACATCGAACACATCAGTGGACCCTGTGGCTGACCAGGCTGTGAGGTCACCGGTCTCAAAGTCGGAGTTCTGGATCAGGTTGGTCGTGGCCGGCGGTTCACTCTCGGTGTAGATCCACAGGGTTATATCGTCGATCCACACACCTTCGTAGTCCTGCTCCGGGTTAGATTCATCGCTGTGGAAGAACCAGGCCAGCCAGACCTCATCCAGGCCCACATACGGACCCAGGTCCACGTCGTAGTACTGCCAGCCGCCGGAGTCGCCTGACCAGTACTGCCCATTGAAGTTCGTGCCGTCGGTGGAAGCGCCGGCGAAGACGTAGTCGAACTGCGGCTCGGTATCCCGCC
>JBHHXF010000645.1:0-2508 GCA_046756905.1 Anaerolineae bacterium
GCGAAATGTGCCATTGTCAAGCTAAGGAGAATTTCAAGTGAACTCGAAAGAACGTGTATCAACCGCCTTGCGCCGCACGGGAACCCCCGATCGCGTACCCATCCAGTTCGATCTATGCCGCTCGTTGCTGGAAGATTTTGGGAAAAAGTACGGTATACCCGTTCACTACACCACCTCCTACTTTGAAGACGTGACCTATCGCATCTCGGCCAACGAACTGCGCACCGCGATGGGAAGCGATTGCGTGGTGGTAGGCGCGAGCCTTCCATCGGGCTACAGCCATCTCGTGACCGAAGATGGCTGCATTGTGAATGAGTTTGGCATGAAAATGCGCCAGGGGCCGCTCTATATGGAGGTGATTGAATCACCGCTGGCCAACGTCTCGACGGTGGAAGAAGTCAAGCGTTTCCCCTTCCCCGATCCCCTGGCCGAGGGCCGCTTTGACGATGCCGAGAAATACATCGAGAAATACAAGGACGACTACTTTATCATCGGCGACCTGGAGCTGACCATGTTCGAAATGTCGTGGCACATGGTGGGCATGGAAAAGTTTCTGATGGATATGGCTATGGGGGAGCCTTACGTCGAGGTGTTGCTGGATCGGGTTAAGGAGTTCAGCATCGCCATCGGGAAGAGACTGGTAGAAATGGGCGTGGATGGCATCTGGACAGGAGACGATTTTGGCATGCAGACTGGAATGATGATCTCGCCCAATATGTGGCGCAAAATCTTCAAGCCCCGCTTTGCCGAGGTGTTCCGCGAACTCAAATTCGTTAATCCAGACGTGCTGATTATGTACCACTGCGATGGCGCTGTAGCGCCTATTCTTGAAGATCTGGCGGAAATCGGGCTGGATGTCTTCAACCCCGTCCAACCCAATGTGCCGGGCCACGAGCCAGATGACCTCAAGTCCCGATTAGGGGACAAGCTCTCCTTCTGGGGCGCGATAGACCAGCAATATCTGTTGCCTAATGGCAGCCCGGAAGAGGTCGAGGCCGATGTGGCTGAAAAGATAAGGATTCTGGGGGCCGGCGGCGGCTACATGTGCTCGCCGGCCCACATCGTGCAGGTGGATACTTCGATGGAGAACGTCGAGGCGTTCATCGCGGCCGTAAAAAAGCACGGCGTGTACAACGAGGAGCAGCATAATGGACCACAAGGAAGCTTACAAGATGCTGGCCGATCAACTGGCGGAGCAAAGCGTAGACGTGGAGGCCGTCAAAGCTGACCTCAAGGCCCAGAGGGTGGAAACGCCGTCCTGGGGCTACGGCAACATGGGTACCCGCTTTCAGGTCTTCCCTGAACGGGGCACGGCCCGCAACCTCTTTGAGAAGTTGACTGACGCGGCGCAGGTGCACAAGCTGACGGGCATCTGCCCCACAGTCGCAATTCACATTCCGTGGGACAAGGTGGACGACTACGCCGCCGCTCAGCAACATGCCGGCTCGTTGGGCATCGCCATCGGTGCAGTTAATCCCAACTACTTCCAGGAGCCAGAATATCGCCTGGGCAGCATGTGCCACCCGGACCCGGCCGTGCGCCGGCAGGCGTTGAACCATACCCTGGAGTGCATCGAAATCGCCAAAACTGTCGGCTCGAAGATCCTGAGCCTGTGGTTCGCCGATGGGACCAACTACCCGGGTCAGGACAGCATCCGGGGGCGCAAGCACCGCATGGAGGAATGGCTGGCCGAGGTCTACCAGGCCCTGCCGGCCGACATGCGCATGCTGGTGGAGTACAAGTTCTTCGAGCCGGCCTTCTACCACACCGACATCGCTGACTGGGGCATAGCTTACACCCTGTGCCTGGGACTGGGGCCGCGCGCTCAGGTGCTGGTAGACACCGGCCATCATGCCCAGGGCGCCAACATCGAACATATCGTGGCGTTCCTGATCGACCAGGGTAAGCTAGGCGGGTTTCATTTCAACAACCGCAAGTATGCCGACGACGATCTGATGACAGGCTCCATCAACCCTTACGAGATCTTCCTCATCTTCAACGAATTGGTGGATGGCGCTCGCGACCCCAAGACCGCTGGTACGGTGGGCAACGTGGCTTACATGGTCGACCAGAGTCACAACATCGAACCCAAGATTGAAGCTATGATACAGACCGTCATCAACATCCAGACGGCGTACGCCAAAGCGCTGCTGGTCGATCGCAAGGCCCTGGCCGAAGCCCAGCAAAACCTGGACGTGTTGGGAGCCAACCGCATCCTGAACGAGGCCTACGCAACGGACGTGCGCCCCCTGCTGGCCGCCGTCCGGGAGGAGATGGGCTGCCCACCCGACCCCATCGCCGCCTACAAAGCCAGCGGCTACTACGAACGCGCCCAGGCGGAGCGGGGTTAAATAGTCGATTGGTCAGGTAGTCGGTTGGTCGGTGGGCGTATACAAAACCTGGGGGAGCGAGCGCCGATTGAGTAGCGACTTGGGCTGAGTAGCGTAGCGTACCGAAGCCAGCGTATCGAAATCAAGCGAGCGGCTCTCTGGGTAACCCGCTTGGCCT
>JBHHXF010000646.1:0-2506 GCA_046756905.1 Anaerolineae bacterium
GACGACCTGCTGATCAACTTTCTCACTCACTACGGCCAGAACCTGACCGAGCAGGCCAGGCAAGGCCGGCTGCGCAAAGCCTACGGGCGCGACGCCGAGGTGGAGGCGGTGCTGCGCCGGCTGGCCCGGCCACGCGACGCCCGGCCGCTCCTGGTGGGACCGCCCCGCGTGGGCAAGACGGCCATCATCCACGAAGCGGTCCGCCGAATGGTACAGGGCGATTGCCCCGAATCGCTACGCGGCGTGCAGGTCTACGAACTAGCGCCTCCTCAGATCGTCACGGCCCTCGGCACCGAATGGCGCGACCAACTACACGGCTTTCTGCGCGACCTGGGCAGCCGCGAATCGACCCTCGTCTACTTCCGCGACTTCCCCACCGCCCTGGGGGCCGGCGTCATGGGCATGTTCGGCGGGCCGGACCTGGCGACGCTGCTAGCTCAACACCTACGCGGCGAGAACCTGCGCTGCATCGCCGAGGCGCGCACCAACGCCATGCGCCGTATGTCCGACTTCCTGCCGATCATGGACGAGGTGTTGACCCGCATCGCAGTCGAAGAGCCGGCGCTCGCTCAGACGAACTTCATCGTCGACAAGGTCGCCGAGGATATGGAAATCGAGTACGAAGTGCAGATCGAGCCATCGGCGCGGGAGACCACGGTGGATCTGACACGGCGGTTCGGGGCCGGCCAGGCCTTTCCCGGTAAAGCCATCCAACTCCTGGAGGAATCGGCTATCCGCGCCGTGACCGAAGCCGATGTTGAAATGCCGGTGATCGACCAGTCGGCCGTGGCCGGCAGCTTCGCGGAACGTACCGGCCTGTCCCGCCAACTGCTGGACGACACCGTGCCCCTGGACGAGGGCGAGGTGCGGCGGGTGCTCCGCCAACGGGTCATCGGGCAGGCACAGGCGGTGGATGCCATCATCCAGACCCTCAGCCTGGTCAAGGCGCGGCTGAACGATCCCCGCCGGCCCCTGGGCGTGTTTCTCTTTCTGGGGCCGACCGGCGTCGGCAAGACGGAGTTGGCCAAGTCGCTGGCAGAGTGGCTTTTCGGCGACGAGAGCCGGCTGGTGCGCTTCAACATGTACGACTACCAGGAGGACTGGCAGTACGGGCAGTTGTTCGGCGACCCCCACGGCGACGACCTGGCCAGCCGGCGCGGCCAGCTCACCCTCCGCCTGGCGGATCAGCCCTTCGCCGCGCTGCTGCTGGATGAATTCGAGAAAGCGAACTACTCTATCTTCCAGCGTTTTTTGCAATTGTTCGACGAGGGCGTGCTGGTGAACGGTGACGGGGAACTGGTCGATCTGCGCAACACCATCATGGTCGCCACGTCCAATTTCGGGTCCCAGGTGTATGCCGGCGGCGCTCTGGGATTCGCGACCCGTCCCAGCCCGGAGGAAATCGAAGCGCGGCTCACGCGCGAAATGGAAAGCTACTTCACACCCGAGTTCATCAACCGGCTGGACAGCGTCTGCTTCTTCAAGCCTCTCACCAAGACGGTGCTCCACGAGATCGCGCGGCGCGAAATCGACGATCTCTTCCGGCGCGAAGGCGTGACCCGTCGCGGGTTGGTGATCGAAATGGACGAAGAGGTGGTGGAGCGGGTGGTCGAGCGCGGGTACAGCCCCAAGTTCGGCGCCCGTCACCTGAAGCGCCAGATCGAGCGGACCATCGCCTATCCGCTGGCGCGAGCCATCATCAGCCAGCCGACCCGGGCCGGCGATCTGGTGCGACTGTACGTCAAGGGCGGACGGATCCAGGCCGCGCTGGTCCCCGACGAGGCGGAACGGGCCATTCTGGAGACCGAAGTCGAGCTGGAGGCCGAGGACGTGACGCGCCGGTTCACCGTAGAGGAGATGCGCGACGCCGTGGACGGCATATTCCAGCGTATCGACCAGATCGAAGCATTCCACAACATGGACGCCACGCGCGCCCGGATGAACGACCTCATCGCCGAGATGTCTGAGCCGGCTTTCTGGGATGACCCGCCGGCTGCCGAAGCGAAGCTCGCGACGTTGGGAGACCTGACACGCAAAGTTGACCTCTGTGAAGGGCTTCGTCGCGCTGCTGAAGACCTGGAATCGGTGCTGGAGTTGATCGTCGAAGAGGGGGAGACGCAACTCATTGGCGAAGCGGCCCGACGGTACCGCTACCTGTTGCGCGAGCTGCCCCGCGCCGAGCTGGACCTGCTGCTCACCGGGCCGTGGGACACCCACGACGCTTTCCTCACCATCCACGTCGCCCCCGACGACACCGATGCCGCCGAGTGGGCTGAGAGTCTGGCGCGGATGTACCTGGGCTGGGCCGGCCGGCGGCGCTTTGAGACCACCGTCATCGACGAGACGCGGGATCACGCCGGCCACCTGCAATCCTTCGCCGTCGCCATTCGCGGCCACGGCGCTTTCGGGCTGCTGAAGGGGGAAACCGGCGCCCACCGCCGGCTCCAACACCGCGAGGACGGTGGCCGGCAGGCCCTCCACGCCCGCGTCGAGGTGATCCCCGACA
>JBHHXF010000647.1:0-2506 GCA_046756905.1 Anaerolineae bacterium
CCTCGCAACGCCCTTGGTGATCAGAGCCACGGATCAGCAGAAACTCGCGGATTGTCACTCATCCCGATCCGCGGCTTTCTGCTGATCCGCGGTTCTTCCATCCGCGGCCATTCCACTCCGCGACTGTCCCATCAATCCGCAACACTCCCCTCCACCTGCACCCTGAACTCCGCCACCTCGTCGGCCACCGCGAACTCCGCCTCGAACGGCAACACAGCTTCAGACGGGATGTTCCCTACTCCGGCCTACCGTTCACTTGGAGCCGGTACGAAGTCGCGTCAGCATAATCCCGACTGGTGAACAACATCTCGAAAGAGCTCGTCTGCCCTGGGTCCAGATCCGTCGCATTCACGTAGGTGAAACCGCAGCCAACGACCGTCCCAGAAGCATCGTAAACAGTCCCAACCGGCTTGACGTATTCAACGCGAGAACCGTGATCATTGCGAACCTGGCCGATGATCTTGTACCAACCGAAGATCGAGTCATACGAGCCACGGTCGTTGAACACAGTCAGGCTGGGCTGCGGCTCGCCGCCGGTTCGATAGCGCACCTCAAACTCGTAGTAAGACCAGCCGGCAGGCTCATCCGAGAACAGCACGTCAAAGCAGGTCTTCTCGTGCGGAGAAAGGCTGTCCAGATCAATATAGCTGAAGTTAGTGTCCAGAAGTTGCCCCTCGCCGTCGAACACGTTGGCCGTGATTCTGACGAACCGCAGATAGTCACTTGTGTTGTTTTGCACTTCGCCGACAATCCACAAGTTGTCTATGCTGTCCACATAGTCGGAGTGATTGGGTAGGACTTCGACCGGAACTGCCGTCGGTGTTCGCGTCGGCGACGGTGTCGGTGACAACGTTGGTGTTGAGGTGTTAGATGGCGTCAGCGTCGGTGTCGCCGTCCCAGTCGGCGTTGGGGTTGACGTCGAAGCCGGCGTGAGCGTCGGCGTAGGAGCCGGCGTTGAGACCCTGCTTATGTAGGGAAGATACATCAGATAATCTGAGTCGGGCGGTGTCACAGTTTGCGCGTATGCGCTGACCCGCCGCGCCTCGAGGGGCACAGCATGCTCGACTAATGCGCCGGCCAGGAACAGGACCACGCAGAAGAGCATCAAGATACCATTCAGGGTAAACCATCGGCTACGCATGACAGCCTCCTTGCCCAATGGAGCCATTTCGCCGCTCTTTTTCAAACTCTATCCTATTCTACCACACCACCACACCCACAAATGTGGGGTAAAACCGACTGAGAGCCACAGATTAACAGAAACCCACGGATTGGCACTGCCCCGGTCCGCGCCTTTCTGCTCATCCGCGGCTCTCCTCCTAGCGGCCGCAAACCCCGTACATCTCCGCCATCCCCCGCACGGCCTCCTCGACAAGACGCACAACCTCAGGCGGCCCAAGAACCCGACAGTTTTCCCCATAGCGCAGCAGGGTCTTGGCCGCCATGAACGGACTGGTAATCTGGGCTGTCACCTCGGCCCAGCCATCGTCGCGCATCGTCACCTCCGTCTCCGGAAACCGCCGGCTGACCCCGCCGCGGGCAATCGCCGGCGACAGTTCGTAGCGCAGCGTATAGGTCCTCGGTCTGGGCCGGCCTGGAGGCAGCTTGTCGGGCAAGAGCCATGCACTGCCCGGCACAATGCGATCGACGCGATAGGGGATGCGAGCACCTTGTCGGGTCTCTCCGTCCGGCCCCTCCCAGCGCAGACAGTCGGCCTCGAGATAGAAATGGCCGTCTTCGAAATCCAGCTCATACGGCGCGACGACGTGATGGGTCGGCGACTCCCGGCGTGGCGACCGGTAGTCGAAAGCCAGTTGCCGGCCTTTCACCACGGCCCGTTCCACAGCTTGCCAGGTTCCTTCATCGATTCCGCCCTCATCGACGGGTTGGAGGTCGAGCTGCGGGACAGCTCGCATCCGCCGCAAGACTACGCGGCGCTCTTCGGGCAAGTACGACACCAGCATGTCGAGCAGGTCACACACGTCATCCGCGCCCGGAGCACTTGGCTGGAATGCACCGTAAAGGAAAGCTACGGCCCTCAACATCTCATCCGATAGATCCAGGAGCGGCAGTGCACCGACCCCGACGAGGTAGTACCACCCCTTGCGCGGTTGAATCGTCAAATCGAAAGTCTCGCGCAACTGCTGGATGTCCCGCCCTAGCGCCTTCTCGGGCGCGCTGCCATAGGCAGACTCACCAACAACTACCGCCACACTTCGGATCAACTCATCGCGCGACGCCGGCCCCCGTTGTAGCCGGCGCAGAATCACCAGACAGCGCTGCACTTTCAACCACGTGCTTGTGCGCGTGCCACGCATCCGCTCTTTTCTCATGTGGAGTCACCTCTGCTAGCTAGCCGAGCAGCAGCCGAGCAATGAATTCCCCGGCTGATACCCAAAGTACGATGAATCGCACTCTCGCTCGGAAAACAAAAACAGCCCCAGCCGGCATGGTCATCTCGATACGCTTCGCTACTCGATGCGAGCATCCCACGCCAGACTGCGGC
>JBHHXF010000648.1:0-2505 GCA_046756905.1 Anaerolineae bacterium
ATTAAACATGTGGCACCCAAAACGTGGACCTATCTTCACAGCCACAGCGAGTTTCTAGAGGGAAGGAAAAGCTCGGTGTATAAGAATCGCCCTCGCTTCTCCGTTTTTGGTGTGGGTGAATATTCTTTCACTCCTTGGAAAGTTGCTGTCTCTGGTCTGTACAAGAAGCTTCACTTTGCAGTGGTTGGACCTTGTGCTGGTAAGCCTGTTGTGCTGGATGATACTTGCTATTTCACACCTTGCCAGAGTGAAGAGGAAGCCCACTATCTAGCAGGATTGCTGAACTCGGAAGTAGCGGAGGAATTCTTCAGGTCGTTCGTTTTCTGGGACGCAAAAAGGCCCATCACAATCAGTGTTCTTGAGAGACTGAGCCTGGTAGCGCTTGCGAGAGAACTAGGTAGTGAAGATACAATAATGGGTTTCCTGTCTGCCAGAGCGTCCAAAATGGCATCCAGCAGACAACTGGTTTTGTTTAGCGACAAAGCAGATGGATGAGCAAAGAGAGCAGCGGAGATGGAACGCGAGGAGTTGATCAAGGACCTGACGTTGTTGGGGCGCGAGGTGACAGAGCCGGCCCGGCGGTTGGAGACGTTTCCCAACCAGCATCCGGGCCGGGAGTATTGGGTGACGCTAACATCGGACGAGTTTACCTGCGTCTGTCCCATGACCGGGCAGCCGGATTTTGCCACCATCACAATTCGATATGTGCCAGACCGGCGGATACTGGAATCGAAGTCGTTGAAGCTGTATCTGTGGTCCTTTCGGAACGAGGGTGCCTTTCACGAGCACGTCACCAACGTAATTCTGGATGACCTGGTCGAAGCGCTGGACCCCATGCGCTGCGAGGTTGTCGGGGAGTTCAACGTTCGGGGTGGCATCGCCATCACCGTCGAGGCCAGGTATCAGCGTAATGGCTGATGGAATCAGGAAACCAAGTATATTGCAGGCCGGTTCACAGAGGACAACATGTTGGTCGCAGGCGTCGATCTGATTGAGATCAGGCGAATCGAAAGCGTGCTAGCTCGCCATGGCACACGCTTTCTCGAACGGGTTTTCACCGAGGCTGAGCGTGACCACTGCGCCGGCCGCGCCGAAGCCCTGGCTGCTCGCTGGGCCGCGAAAGAGGCCGTGGCGAAAGCCCTGGGCACCGGCGTCGGCGATGTGCGATGGCGGGAGATCGAAATCTGGTGCGATGATCGTGGCAAACCCCACGTACGCCTCCACGGCGCTGCCGCGCAGTTAGCCCAGACTCTCGGCATCGCCGAGCTGGCTGTGAGCCTGACTCACGAGGGTGATCTTGCTCTCGCCTTCGTCGTTGGCGCTTGAGAGTTCCAAGTTGGAAAGCTTTGTCGGGCGAAGGTCCCAACTTTGATGGGCGAAGGTCTCCCGACCGAGCCCTATGCGCCTCGGTCAGGAGACCTTCGGCAATCAGAGGTTGGTATGCTTCCAGTACAGTAAGAATCCTTAATCTCCAAACATCATACCTCACAAGATACGGCGACACAAAGATGTGGCGCTATCACTGGTTTTGCGGGACGGCGGGACCTTTTTGCCGTCCCTTTGAAGTTTCGACCTGTAATCTGCAACCTGACACCCTGGAACAAATCAGATGAGTCGCATCAAGATTGAACGCATACCCTGTAGCCACGACGATCACCAGGTCCACATCGAGCTGCCCGGCGACTACCATGACCTGGCCCATGCCGCTGATGACATCGTTCGTGAGTTGGTTGAACCCTTCCCCAAAGCGCGCCGGCTCTACGACATCTTGCTGGACGATCCCAGAGTCAACGCCCATTGGGACCTGGCAAACTACACGGCCGTGATGAAGCTAGGGTACAACGATCACGGGCCGGTGCATGCCCAGGCTGCCACGGCCAGCGCGATGCAGATCGCCACAGCCCTGGTGGAGGCCGATGTTCCGCTGGATGTTGTCGCCTCGGGCGCCGGCCTGCTCGACGATGCCATGCTGGTTGTGTTGGCCGGCGCCATGCTACACGACATCGGCAATCAACTCCATCGGTTGAATCACGTTGAGTATGGTGTGATCCTGGCCCAACCGATCCTGGAGCGACTGCTGCCGGCCATCTATCCCGACCCCGAGCAACACCAGCTTATCCAAAGCTTCATCCTGTCCACCATTGCCACCCACGACTGTGATCCGCCGCCGCTGACCATCGAGGGCGGGATCGTCGCCGTGGCTGATGGCACAGACATGACGAAGGGGCGCGGCCGCATGTCCTTCGATCTTGGTAGGATCGACATTCATTCTGTGTCGGCGTTGTCCATTGAAGAGGTCCACATCCGACGGGGGAAGAGAACGGCGGTGGACATCGAGGTGGTGATGAGCAATTCAGCCGGCATCTTCCAGGTGCAAGAGACACTGGTGCGCAAGCTGCTGAAAACCCCACTCAAGGACCATGTGACCGTGCGTGCCTGTACCACGCCGGAGCATGGCGTCCTGGACCAACGCATAATTCACTGCGTCGCCCTCCAGGATGGGTA
>JBHHXF010000649.1:0-2504 GCA_046756905.1 Anaerolineae bacterium
CGTAGACTCGATAATGCCGGCCGCCTCAAGCTCCTCCAACTCTGTGTCGCCGTACCCCAGCAACTCCCGCAAGACCGGCCGCGTGTGCTCCCCCAGACGCGGCGGGCGCCGCGCCTCGATTTCGGGGGATGACGAAAGCATCATCGGGCTGCGGGCGAACTTGTAGGTGCCAAATTCGGGGTCTTCGATGTCCACCAACATCTGGCGAGCTTCCACCTGGGGGCAGTTGAAGATGTCCTCGGCGGTGTGGACCGGGCCGCTGGGTACACCGTGCTCGCTCAGGAGCAGGCGCGCCTCTTCCCGCGTCTTGTCGGCCATCCAGTCCTCGACCACGGAGCGGACAAGGCCGGCGTTGTCACCCCGCGATGGACCATCAGCGGTTCGCGGGTCTTCGACCAGGTCCTCGCGCCCCATGGCCTGGCACAGGCGTTGCCACATCAGGTTGTTGGGGATGTTGACGGCCAGATAGCCGTCCCTGGCCTTGAACGCCGCCCTCGGCCCCTGGTAGAGCATCCGACCGCGCGGCTGCATCTCGCCGGTGAGTGAGTACAGCATTACCATGCGCTCGTTGAGGGCTAGCATCGAGTCGTACATCGCCGTGTCGACGAGTTGTCCCTCGCCCGTGCGTTCGCGCATGAAAAGGGCCAGCATGATGCTGTAGGCGGTCACCATTCCGGAGTACAGGTCGGCCAGACCGTAAATCGTCCACTGGGGCGGGCGGTCCTCGTACCCTACCAGGTGCATGATGCCGCTCATGGCCTCCACCACGATGTCGAAGGCCGGCCAGTCGGTGTACGGTCCCTTGAAGCCCTCCAATTGCCCGAAGCCTGAAATGGCGGCGTACACCAACTGCGGGTTGATCTCTTTGAGAACGTCGTAGTCAACGCCCAGGCGGGTCGTGACACCTGGCCGCATGTTCTCAACCACGACATCGGAAGCTTTCGCCAACTCCTTGTAGATTGCGCGACCCTGCTCTGCTCGCAAGTTGAGGGCAACGCTTTTCTTGTTCCGGTTGTACGCCAGAAACCCGCCGCCGATTCGCTGACCGTCTTCCCCCTCGGCGAAGGGGGCGATGATACGCCGGGGGTCGCCGGTCCCAGGGCGTTCGACCTTAATCACCTCGGCGCCGGCATCGGCCAGCAGCATGGTGCAGTATGGTGCGCTCATGTACTGGCCCAGGCTCAGGACACGAATACCTGTAAGAGGGCGTTGCATAATCTCCAATCTCCAATCTCCAATACCCACTATCCAATATCTCCTAATCCAGCCACTCAACAATGGTAGAAACGCCCATCCCCACACCCACGCACAAAGTTGCCAGACCGTAGTACGGGCGCTTCTCGTTGGGAGCGCGGCGTTTCATCTCGTGCAGCAGGGTTACAAGGATGCGCGCGCCGGAGCAGCCGGTGGGGTGCCCCAGGGCAATGGCGCCACCATTGACGTTGGTGATGTCGTGGGGCATCCCCAGTCTGCGCATCACGCCGATGGTTTGGGCTGCGAAGGCCTCGTTCAGCTCGATGAGGCCGATGTCGTCCATCGTAAGTCCCAGCCGCTTGAGCAGCTTCCGGGTGGCCGGCACCGGCCCGTAGCCCATCACGCCGGGATCGACGCCGGCCACGGCCGACCCGACCCAGCGCGCCATGGGCTTCAGCTCCAGCTCCCTGGCTTTGTCGGCGCTCATTAGCAGCACAGCGGCTGCGCCGTCGTTGATGCCGCTGGAGCTGCCGGCAGTCACTGTGCCGTCCTTGCGGAAGGCCGGCCTTAGCCGGGCCAGTTGCTCCATGCTGCTGTTAAGCACGTACTCTCCATCTACGATCCTGTAGCGCGGATGCTCGTCGGTGTCCACGATTTTGGGCGGGCCTTTGCGCTGGGGCACTTCGATGGGTACGATTTCGTCTTTGAACTTGCCGGCGTTGATGGCTGCCACCGCCCGCCGGTGGCTTTCGACGCTAAAGGCGTCCTGCTCCTCGCGGGTGATGCCCATCTCTTCGGCGATGTTCTCGGCCGTTTCCCCCAGGCTGATGATGGGATACATGGCGTCCATTTTGGGGTTGTTGTAGCGCCAGCCGACGGTCGTGTCCCAGATTTTCGGGTGGCCCACCGGCTGCGCACGCTCCGGCTTGGGCATGGACCAGGGGGCACGGCTCATGCTCTCCACGCCGCCGCCGATGAAGACATCCGCTTCGCCGGCGATGATGGACTTGGCGGCCAGGTTGACCGCCTCCAACGCCGACGAGCAGTTGCGGTTGACGGTAACGCCGCTCACCTCGACCGGGAAGCCGGCCAGCAGAGCCGCCATGCGCGCCACATCGCGGTTGTCTTCGCCGGCCTGGTTGCCACAGCCGGCGTAGACATCTTCGACCAGCGCCGGGTCCACGCCGGTGCGCTCCATCAGTGCCTTGAGCACCTCGGCCAGCAGGTCGTCGGGCCGCACGCTGGACAGCGCACCGTTGTGCCGGCCGATGGGTGATCTCACGGCGTCAATGATGACTACTTCTCGCATA
>JBHHXF010000650.1:0-2503 GCA_046756905.1 Anaerolineae bacterium
TTCCATTCTCCCCCTTCCATTCTCCAGTATCCGCTGTGCCACCCGCGTCGCCAGAGCCATGATGGTGATCTGCGGGTTGACCGCCGTGGAAGACGGCATCAGGCTGGCATCGGCGATCCACAGGCCCGGCACATCGTGAACCGCCCCGTAACTGTCCGCCACCGAGTGTTGCGGGTCCTCCCCCATGCGACATGTGCCCATGGGGTGATAGGCGGACAGCTTGAGGTCGCCGGCCCGCCAGCGGGACGAGGTGATGTGCTCCACCCCCTCGACCGAGCGGATGACCTCCAGGTCAGGCAGGCCCGGGTAGACTTCCCGCGCGCCGGCCGCGAAGTAGAGGCGAGCGGCAGCGGCGATGGCCGCCAGGGCTCGCCGGGTATCCTCTCGGCCCAGGGTGTAGGTGATAATCGGCCGTTCACCCAGCCCCCGGCGTATCCGCCCCGACCCGGTGTCGGAAACGATGGTACCCAACGCTGCCATCTGGCCGTAGCGCGCCAGCAACGCCTTGTGCTCCCGCCCGACGAAGGGCAGGGCGCCGGCGCTGTAACCCATCCCTGGCGGCGGGAAGGTGGCTTCTAGAAGAAACCCCTCCTCCAGCCACTGGTCCACGTAGTAGGACTGCATCACCCCTTGCCAGCCAGTGATCTCCTCGTCGAAGAGAGCCGTCACACCGCTGCCGGGATGGATGCGCAGGTTTCGGCCCACCTGGCCGCTGCGGTTCCCCAGCCTGTTGCGCAGCAGCAGCCAGGGGGTGTAGACGGCGCCGGCGGCCAGAACAACGGCCCGCGCCCGGACGGCGAGCGTGTGTCCCACTTCCCGGCCCCGGCTGTCCAATACGGCCGCCTTCACGCCGACGGCGCGCCCCCTCTCCGTCAGGATCCGCTCCACCCGACAGCGGGCATACAGCCGGGTGCCGGCCGCCACCGCCCGGGGCAGGTAACTCAGCCGCATGTCGAGCTTGGCGTCCAGAGGACAGCCGAAGGCGCACTGGCCAGTCCCATGGCAAGCCCGAACGGGTCGCTGAATGGGACTGTGGCTCACTTCCAGGGCCTCTGCTCCCCGTCGCAACATTGCACCATTGTGTCCCATGATCTCATCCGTGACCGGCGTGACGTTCAGCGCTGCCTCGACGCGCTCGAACAGCGGCGCCATCTGCTCGGGTTCCATGTTGAGCACGCCGTAGGTCTCCCGCCACTCGCGCAACACGAAGGGCGGCGTGCGGAAACAAGTGCCGGAGTTAACCACCGTCGTCCCACCCACCACTCGGCCCATGGGCAGGGAGATGATGGGGGTGCCGAAGGTGTTGGTCAGGCCGTTATCGCGGTAGAAGCGGGCTGCGCGTGCTATGGGCTGGTCCTGGAAATCCTCCCGCGTCACCGGCCCGCCTTCCTCAACGACGATCACCGACAGCCCAGCTTCGGCCAGCTCGGCGGCCACTGTGGCGCCCCCGGCCCCCGAGCCTACGATGACCACATCGGCTTCATCATCCCAATCCCGGTTCAGCTCCGGGTGGCTCAAGCATGGCAAGGGACGCACCGACGGCAATGGCTCCTCGACCGGCTTGAAGGGCCGGCCATCGTAGCCGATGAGCCGGCAGACCCTCTCATCGGCGCAGTAAACCATGCTGCATAGCGTCTTGAGACTCAGCAGCAATTCCCGCCGCAGCCGATTGTCCTGGCAGGCGTGTAGGTAGGTCTCGCGGTCCTGGGGCGACAGCCGGCTGAAAGGTCGCACGTAGCGCGAAAGGATGGGCGACAGCTCGAAAGCGGTGACCATCAGCCGCACCAGACGACGCACCGGCGGGTCGAAGCCGGCCACCAGCGCATCGAGCTGGCTGGCCACACCGACGTCGGCAGCCCCAAGCTCCAGAGGACCACCCTGAGGCAGGAGCGCCTCGGCCAGCGCTGTCACCGCCGCCCGCTGCCCCACGCTCAACCCCCACCCCCTAGCCATCCAGCCACCCAACCATCCAGCCACTCAGCCATCCAGCCACCCACCCCAGTTGGGCGAAGGTCTCCTGACCGAGCCCGCTTACGCCTCGGTCAGGAGACCTTCGGCGAACATCTAGCCATCCATCCATCTAGCCATCTCCCCATCCCCCCTGCTCCCTGAGGAGATAAGGCACCAGCCCCTCGCGTACCTTGGGCGGAATAACCCGCAGCATCCCGGTCTGCAGATCCAGGCAGATATGCACCGTCTCCCCCTCGGCCAGCACCTGGTCATCGCCGGCCCGTCGCACTTCGTGAGCGAAAGTCACGCGGCGGCTCTTGAGCTCGGCGATCCACGAGCGGACAGTGATCTCGTCGCCATAGTGCGCCGGCGCGCGGTAGCGAACCCGCATCTCGGCGATGGGCATAAAGATGCCCTGCCGGTCCAATTCCGCGTAGTTCTCCGGGTGGCGCCGCATGTATTCGCCGCGCACCACTTCAAACCAGACCACGTAGCTGCTGTGGTGCGCCACACCCAGCGGATCGCACTCCACGTAGCGCACCGGAAACGTCAC
>JBHHXF010000651.1:0-2503 GCA_046756905.1 Anaerolineae bacterium
GCTTAGCCCGACTTACGGCGCGGTGGTCCACTAATTCACTATACACCTAACTGCGAACTTCGTCAAATGAAGAGAACATCGGATCCCTCTGAGTCATCAACTACAGCTTCTCCAGTTCACGCAGCTTCGACGTTTCAGCTATCACCAGGAGCACATCTCCCTCCTGAAGGCGATGCTCGGGGGATGGACTGATGATGAGCCGGCCGGCCTGCGTTTTGATACCGATGACAGTAGCTCCCCACTGGCTCCGCAACTCGGTTTCTCTGACCGTCTTATTCGCGAATGGGGAGCCGACATGGACGTGCAGCTCCCCCATCTCGGTGTCCAGTTCCTCGGTGTAGACGACAGTGCTGAGAAATTCGCTGATGGTAGGCCGAAGGAGTGCCAGGGCAATTCGCCGGCCTCCGATAGTGTAGGGTGTCACCACCCGGTCAGCGCCGGCGCGGTAGAGTTTCCTTTCCGACTCTGCCACGGCTGCGCGAGCTACGATTGTGAGCTGTGGATTGATCTCCTTGGCTGTGAGAACTATGAGCACATTGTCAGCATCGGTGTTGACGGCTGCGACCAGGCCCCGAGCCCGCTCGATGCTGGCCGCCTGGAGTGTCTCGTCATAGGTCGCGTCACCTTCGATAACCGGAACATCCTCGTCCAGTAAAGCCTGCACGATGTCGGGCTGTGATTCAATGACCACAAACGGCACGCCGCGACGCCGGAGCTCGAGTGCCGTCTCGCGCCCCATGCGCCCATAGCCGCACACGATGTAGTGCCCATCTAGCTTCTCGATCGCTCGCGCCACTCGTCTTCTCCCCACAGTACGCCACAGTTGCTCGCTCAGCAGGACCTCAACCGCATTCTGAACCGCCCACGCCCCCGCCACGACACCCGACAGAATCAGCCCGATGGTGAAGAGCCGGCCAGTATGAGACAACGGCTCGACCTCGCCGAAACCAACCGTCGTAAGCGTAATGATGGTCATGTAGAGGCCATCAACAAAGGACATGCCTTCCAGGAGATGATAGCCGGCTGTCCCTGCGACAATCAGGCCAAATATGATGAGAAGTGCGAAACGCAGTCGACGTACAGAGACGGATGACATGGCATGGCTGAGATCAGGTTACAGTTACAAGTTCGCTCAGCTTGCGTAGGACGGTCGCCACACTTTTCCTATCGCTCATGACTGATCGGGCGCATACAGGCGCGCCAGCCGGGAGAGTGGATGACCTTTGGCCTTGATTTCGAGTTGGTTGAACCAGCCGAAAGGGGTGCGAATAGCCGTCAGTCCATGGGATCGCAGCCCCTCGGCCGTCGCATCCAGAACCCTGACGGCGGTGCGAGGCCGGCTGAGCTCGCCAAACAGATGGGCGAAGGGGTGGACGACGAGGGTTTCGACTTTGAGTTTCCTGGCGTGAGCAGCAATATCGTCTGCAGCCTTCCGGGCGACGCCGGCTGGATCAGTCTCATCCGCTTTTTCCACACTCACCAACAACAGCAACGCCTCCTCGACAGCCGTCACCGGCTCCTCATACTCCTCCACAATCGGCGACCGACCGCGCTCGGTGATCGTGCAGACGAAATTCTCAACGTGCCAGATTAGGACACGCATGGATTCTCCTCATGTGTGGTCATGGTTCTCATGCGAGTGGTCGTGGTGACGGTCCTCGGGAATCGCCGTCGATACGGCGTGATCTGCTTCTAGCTCGTGATACTCATCACGTAGCGGATCGACGTGGACGATGACGTCGTTGAGACGCTCGATCTCGTGGAGCAGGGCATGGCGCACCTCCTCTGCGATGTCGTGGCCGGCGGTGACAGTGATTCGACCGTCCACGTCGATGTGCAGTTCACACGCCAGCTTGTGGCCGATCCAGCGCGCCCGAATGTCGTGAACCCCAACCACTCCCTCGACCGAAGTCGCTCGTCCCTCAATACGCTCCACCGTCTCCGGCTCGATAGCATCCATGAGCCGACCCATAATATCCCGCCCCACATCGAACACAATCCACAGGATGCCGGCGGTGATGACAAAGCCGGCTATCGGGTCGGCCACTGGGATTCCCAGCCAGACGCCCAACAGGCCAAAGAACGCCGCCAGCGAGGTCAAGCCATCAACCCGGGCGTGCTGCCCATCAGCGACCAGGGCCGCGCTGCCGATCTCCTTGCCAACCTTAATGCGGTACTGGGCCACGAGCTCGTTGCCAAGGAAGCCGACCAAGCCGGCGACCATGCCCCAACCGAGCAGTCGTGGCACCTCGTGGCTCACAAACTTGACGTACGACTGATAGGCGGCGACGGCGGCGCTGATGAGGATCACCAGAATGATGACCGCGCCGGCCACATCCTCGGCGCGGTCGTAGCCGTAGGTGTAGCGGCGGTTGGCTGCCCGGCGCTGAAGCGCAAAGGCGATCCACAGCGGGATCGCGGTGAACATGTCGGCAAAATTGTGGAGCGTGTCTGCCAGCAGGCCGGCGCTGCCACCGACGATGGCGATGCCGGCCTGGAACAG
>JBHHXF010000652.1:0-2503 GCA_046756905.1 Anaerolineae bacterium
CGCTTCAGCGCGTTTGTCGTAGCAGGCCGCGAATTCATTCGTGGCCGCACGCTTGCATCAACCCCACAAACTCCCGAAACAAATACACCGCATCATGCGGCCCCGGCGATGCCTCCGGGTGGTACTGCACACCAAACGCCGGCCACTCCCGATGTCGCAGCCCTTCCACCGTCCCGTCGTTCAGATTCACATGTGTCACCTCGACGCTGACCGGCAGCGAGCCGGCATCGACAGCGAAGCCGTGGTTGTGGGTGGTGATCTCCACCGCACCGGTGGCCAGATGCTTCACCGGCTGATTCCCCCCGCGATGCCCGAACTTCAGCTTGTAGGTCGAGCCTCCCAACGCCAGCCCAAGAATCTGGTGCCCCAGGCAAATCCCGAAGATTGGCACGCGGCCAAGCAGTTGCCGCACGTTCCGCACGGCGTAATCGACCGCCGCCGGATCGCCAGGACCGTTGGATAGAAAGACGCCATCAGGATCGAGGCTCAGCACGGCGGCGGCATCGGTTGTGGCCGGCACCACCGTCACCCGGCAGCCGTGCTCGTGCAGCAGGCGCAGGATGTTGTGCTTGACACCGAAATCGTATGCCACGACGTGGCGACTACCGGGTTGCAGCCTGCCCTGCCCCTCCTGGCCAGGGAGCGTGGGGCGTATCCCCTCATCCCATGCGTACGATTCCCTGCACGTAACCGCCTGCACCAGGTCTCGTCCGACCATGGCCGGCGCCCGCCGTGCCTTTGCCATCAGCCGGCCGGCGTCTACCTCCACCGTCGATAAGACGCCTCGCATAGCACCTTCAGACCGGATGTGGCGAACCAGGGCTCGGGTATCGACCTCGCTGATGCCCACCACGTCGTGCTCGCGCATCCACGATGCCAGGTCGGACCGTGCGCGCCAGTTGCTGGGCCGGGCGTGATACTCGCGCACCACAAAGCCCTCCACCCAGGGCCGGCCCGATTCCATGTCGTCCGGGGTCACTCCCACATTGCCGATGTGGGGGGTCGTCATGACCACGATCTGACCGCAGTAGGACGGATCGGTCAGAATCTCCTGGTAGCCGGTCATCGACGTGGTGAACACCACCTCGCCGGCCCGCTCGCCAGCCGCCCCAAACGCCCGCCCCGCAAAGACCGCACCATCTTCCAGCGCCAGCAAGGCCGGCTTCCACAGTTCCCTCATCTCACCAACCACGCAATACGCAGTACGCAATACGCAATACGCCTCCTTACCCCTCCACGACCGACACCGCCCGACTCACCAACTCGCCCGTTGCCCCCTCCTTGTCCAACACCATCGCCACCTCATCACAATCTGGAAACTTGGCGCAGTGCACACAATCCTTCCAGACCTTACGAGGGAAGTACTCCATCTCCGTCACCTTGAAACCTAGCTTCTCGAAAAAACCGACCGCCTTGGTCAGCGTGAACACGGTCGGAACTCTGATTTCCTCCGCGTCCATCAGAAGCTGCTCTACAATGATCCGGCCTGCACCGTTACCCTGCCGGCCCGGACGAACCACCACCGACCGCACCTCTGCCAGCTCTGGTCCCAACACGACCAGCGCCCCACAGCCGGCAATTCCCTCGTCATCCTCGACGATCACCCAACTGCGTATGCTCTCGCACACGCTGTCCAGCCTACGCGGCAGCACGTCGCCGGTTGTTCGGAACCAGTGATTCACCAGATCGGTGATCTGTTGTGCATCAGCCAGAGTAGCCCGTCGCAATTTCATCACGCCGCTCCTTCCACTGCCTCCAGCAAGGCCGGCAAAGCTCCAATCAATGCATCGATCTGTTCGGTCTCGATAATCAGCGGCGGGACCAGGCGCAGCACGTGGCTGCCGGCATTCACCAGGATAAAACCCTGCTCGAAGCCGGCTTGAATCGCCGGCAGCGCCTCGCCCACGAGCTGTATCCCCACCATCAAGCTACGGCCACGCACGGCGGTGATCTGGGGTGCGTCCATCTCCCGCAGCTCGCTAAGCAGATAGTCGCCTTTCTCCCGCACGCCGGCCAGGAACGCGGGATCGCTCACCACGTCGAACACAGCGCAACCCACGTGGCACACCAGCGGATTCGCGGCGAAAGTGCTGGCGTGATCGCCTATCTGGATAGCTTCCGCCACGCGCTGAGTGACCAGCGTTGCGCCGATGGGCAGGCCGCCGGCCAGCGGCTTGGCCAGGCACATGATGTCGGGCGTGACGCCATAAGCCTGGTAGCCCCACAGAGTGCCGGTCCGACCCAGGCCGCACTGCACCTCGTCGAAGACCAGCAGGGCGTTGTTTTCGTCGCACAGTTGGCGCAGACCGGCCAGGAAGTCAGAGGAGGCCGGCCGTACCCCGCCCTCGCCCTGCACCGGCTCGACCAGGACGGCGCACGTGTTCTTGTCGATCTTCGCCGCAGCATCCTCCAGGTCGTTGAACTCGGCGAATTTCACGCCAGGCATCAGCGGCTCAAACGGCTTTTGGTACTGCTCGCGGTCCGTTGCGGCCAGCGCGCCCAT
>JBHHXF010000653.1:0-2502 GCA_046756905.1 Anaerolineae bacterium
AGAGGAATAAGCCCAGGAGACAAGCCAATGGATTCACGTGGTGGCACGCTCAAGGACATTTCTCTATCCCAAGATGATCTGCAAAAGGCGGAGGAATTCAGGAGAAGCAAGGATACCTCCGTCCTGGTTATCATGTTCGCTGATATGGAGGGGTCCACCGCGCTACGCGAGAACATGGGCGACGTACGCTTTGAGGTGATTCGCAAGCGGGTGAAGCAGGTGCTGGTGGATACTGTCACCGGCGATGATGCGGGGATTGTCCTCAAGGACACCGGCGATGGTGTGCTGGCCGTCTTTGCCGAGCCATCCAGCGCTGTGGAACGGGCACTGGCTATCCAGGACCAACTGCATCGGGACCCCTACATCGAGGTCCGCATCGGCATGGATATGGGCCAGGTCGCCGTGGAACGCGAGGGCGGTATCACTACGGATGCCTTTGGCAGGTACGTTAATCGGGCGGCCCGCGTCACGAGTCTGGCTGATGGCGGGCACATCCTGATGACGGCAACGGTATGGGATAGCGCGGAAGGGTGGTTGAGAGCTGGTTCGCACGCCCATCGAGCACATGGCCCACATAAAGTGAGGGATGTACCCCAGGCGCTCGATATTCACGAAATCTACAACGCCAACGTCACGGCGTCTATGGATCGTCTGAGCGCACCCAAGACCACCTCGGAAGGCATCCTGCGCCGGCTGTGGATAGACTACGGCTGGGGACTCGCAGCGGTGGCAGGCATTCTCATAGTGCTGCTCGTGGGCATTGTGTGGCGCAATCGAGTAGTCAGGGGGCTTCCCACGCCTCCGCCGCCGGCCGGCGTGCAGGAGCAAGTGTGGGGGCTGGATGACTCGGTGATGGTCTACGTCCCAGCCGGCGAGTTTCGCATGGGCAGCACAGATGGAGACGCAGACGAGCAACCGCTGCACACGGTGCACCTCGATGCCTTCTGGATCGATAAGTACGAGGTAACCAACGCTCAGTATCGTAAGTGCGTGGCGGTCGGGGTGTGCCGACCACCGTCGGACTATGCTTCAAACTCGCGCGATGCCTACTACGACGATCCTCAGTACGACAACTACCCGGTTGTCTACGTGAGTTGGCACGATGCCCGGACCTACTGCCAGTGGGCCGGCAAGCGACTACCCAGCGAAGCGGAATGGGAGAAGGCAGCGCGAGGAACGACGGCCCAGCAATATCCCTGGGGAGACCACGATCCGAAGGCGGATGAGCTCAACTTCTGCGACCGAAACTGTCCATTTGATGAGTGGCGAGACAACGCAGTGGATGACGGTTTTGCGGACACAGCGCCGGTAGGCAGTTTTCCGGCGGGGCGTAGCCCGTACGGGGCGCTGGACATGGCCGGCAACGTGGCGGAATGGACGGGCAGCCTGTACATGAACTATCCCTACGACGCCAGCGATGGCCGCGAGGACCCAAATAGCGAGGCCGCACGGGTGTCGCGCGGCGGCACGTGGGGCGACGAAGCCTGGGACGGGCGCGCAGCGAGTCGCTCCGGTGACCCGCCTGACTTCAGCGACGACGATATTGGGTTTCGGTGTGCCCTGTCGACGGCGGCCACGCCGGCCAACACATCAATGTCGCCCCTCAGATGAACCCACTCATGCCCCGCCGCCTAGCCAATCGACCAGCCAGGTTTGGGTGGACCGCGGGTGTGGCGCCTCCTACGGCATCGGCCGGCCCATTCGGGTCTACATGAGAGTCCAGACCGCTGGACGCTATAGTCTGACAGTGAGCACTGCCTGGGGTAACCGTGCTCTCTGGAGTGCCTACCTCTGGCCGGGGTACACCTACTACGTGAATGGGCGAGTTAGTGAGCCGACCGGTGCGCACACCCTAACCCTGTACGACGCGTACTGGAATCCCACCAGCAACTGTACTTTCCACGCATCGTACTACGGTCACAGCAACAGCGCCGACGAAGCTGCAGATGATGTGACTGTCGACATCCTGGCCGAACAACCGCCGGATGTGAAGCTTCTGGAAGAGGTGAAGCCTGAAGACGTCGTCGAGAGCGAATGGTAGGCTGCGACAAGGGTGCCGGGTGAGCCTAGCCGGCCCCCGGCACCCTCCTGGCATTACCGTCATCCATCGCTGCGACGCGTCGAATCCCACATAAGCCGAACAACCTGGGTGCCTTGCCATACTTGCGCAGCAACTACCCTGCCCGCCGGCACTGGACCCCGCCAACTCGCGGGGATTTTTCTCGCGAACGCTCAATCGACAAGTCACACTTGGGCACCTTCCTCCGACGCGTACTCGATGCCTGCTCCATGCTCATTGCCTGCCCATCGGCGAATGCCGCGTTCCAGGAGCCACCGCCATCCAGCTTCCCTGCTCCCCCGCGGCTGCTCGCTCAAGGCGGACATTCTCATACCCCAGCCGTTTGGCGACGATTCGATAGTCAACGCCGCACCGGGCCGGCTGACCCTCCAGCGTCACCCCCCGCACCGTGAAACCGGTCACGCTCTTGGCGGTGACGAACA
>JBHHXF010000654.1:0-2473 GCA_046756905.1 Anaerolineae bacterium
TCGGGCGTTGGCGTCGTCTCTGGGCCGGGACTCGGAACGGTGAAGAACCAGGTGCTCGTCACTGTGCCGTACTGAAGAGTGACCCACCGCTCGCCAGAGGGCGGGTACGAATACGGTCCTTCAGGTTGGTTGGCATCGACTACGCGATACTGGCCACCTCCGAGGTTGTTGAAGTCCACAAAGCCGCCACAACCGGTGATACCATTGGCCACGAAGGTTCCACCGGCGTCGTAGACAGTGAAGGCCGCCCCGGGGGCGGGTTCGCGCGGCTGGTTAGCTTGCCGGCTGGTGGAGAGATAAGCGTAGACTCGCAGGCCGGCCCCCGCTACGGCGGGCGACTCGTAGAAGCTGACGCCAACGCGCCAATACGGTCGTACCCAAACCCACTCACCCGGCGTGTTCCTACCGCCAGGGAGATTGCTCCGGCGTGAGGTGGTCCAATTGGAATTCGGCTCAAGAAGAACCCGATATGGTCCGCCAGGCAGCGCATTGAATTCAACGTAGCCGAGACAAGTTGTCGTTTCCTGGGCCACCTGCTCACCGCTGCGATTGTAGATGGTGATCACGCGGTTGCCCAGCGGTTGTTCAGTGAGCCGGTCATAGACGTGGACGTGCAGATACCCCGCGCTCTCTGGAGGCTGGTCGAGGAGAGTGGCATCCTCAGGCCCTTGTGCGATTGCACGCGACGAGAGCAACAGGCCGGCTAGCAGAAAAACGACCAAAACCGCAAGTACAGCCAATAGACGTGAATTCCGACTTGAATGGGTCGATAGAGCAGAGATCATGCAGACTTCCTTTCTAGGGGGGATGGCAGGTTATTGATGACACGGCTGGTTACAGTATACATCGACCGAGGCGATTTGGCAAACGGCAACTGCTCAGCCGTTCCCCCGAATCTGACTTCCTCTGCTTTTATCCGTGTTTTTTTCCATCCGTGAGAAGCAGAGGTCACATCTGGCGGCCAAGAACCTGGTTTCTGAACGTTGAGACCCTTTCATAATTCCGGCAAACCTTGCGAAGGTTCCACGTGAACCTGGCAAATGGAGCATTTTCGACTGAAAGAGGCTACTCCGGTCACGAAGTTCTCGCTGAACCTTCGCAAGGTTGGGTTGTGAATTTATTACGAAAGGATTTCAACGTCGGGAAATCACAAAGACGGGCTACCTCAGGCAGCCCGTCTTTGTCACTTCTTGCGTCACACACAGAGCTGACTTTATGGCGGTGGCGGCGGAGGCGGTGGGCCTGATGCTTCTGTGGGGGTCGGCGTTGCGGTTGGCGCCGGCGTGTTGGTGGGTGCAGCGGTCGTCGGTGTGCTCGACGGGGCGCCCGACGTGGGGGCTGGAGTTCCGCCCTCCGGCGTTGCCGTAGCTGTGCCGCCGGCCTCGGGGGTGGTAGTACCCTGAGCATAGTCCGCCGGATCTACGTAGAAATCGACAGCTACCAGATAGCCGGGATACACCAGCACCCAGTTCTCCCCGGAGTTGTAGTGACTGGAGAGGCCCGCGCCCGGAGCAGGAGGAGCTGCCGGCGTCGCAGTTGTGGGTGTCGGTGTTTCGTCCACTGCCTGGCTAGCGCCGGCAGCCACGCGATACCAGCCAGGTTGCACCTCGAAGAAGTCCACGAATCCGCTGCAATTGGTAACATCGCTGAACACTTCCGTCCCGCCATAGTCATACACTGTAAAAGGGATGCCTTCGGCGTAGTAGCTGGTGTAGAGGTCGTAGGCGTAGACCCGGATGCCGGCCAGTTGAATCATGGGATAGCTGTAGAAGCGAATAGTGGCCCGGCGGCCGGCGCCAACAAACATCCACTGCGAGTAGGAGCCACCATAGGCGCGGTAGACATCGCTATCTGAGTATTGCGCCTGCACGTTGTAGTAACCTGTCGGCAGGTCGTCAAGCTGGACGGCGCCGGTGCAGTCAGACGTCACTTCGGCCACGACTTCATTGTCCCGATCGTACACGTGGAATGTGTGGCCGGGCATGGGTCGACCGGAGAAGCCATCCAGGCTGAGAATGCGCAGATAGCCGGCTGATGTCACACCCGTCTGGAATCCCTCTTTTGAGGAGAGCTGCTCATTCTCGACCTCGGGTTCCTTGGGTGAGGCCGATAGGGAGTTGAGCTCGATGTACTGCTGCTCCCCCTTGGGTTCTTGAGCGCGGGCCGGCCCGCCCTGCACGCCGGCCGACAGCCCCAGCAAAAGGGCAATAAACACGATCAATCCAAATGATTTGAACACTGATTTCATCGATACACGCATCACGGCAGGTTCCTTTCTTTGTTGCTATAGTTTACCAACAATTACATACTAAAACGAGATTCCTTTCTCGGTGTTATGTTGCTTGCTGTTTTGAGTCCGTCATTCCTCAACGCACTGCCCCCAACAGTGGGATGCGCAAGCGAATGAAATCTTTCTTTTATCGTAACTACCCAGCCTGCCCTCAGTCCATGAATGAATTCACGGCCTGATACG
>JBHHXF010000655.1:0-2462 GCA_046756905.1 Anaerolineae bacterium
TTTGAAAAACGCAGCACGCAATGCGAACCCGTAAGGAGACACGATGCTGGCCAAACGATATGTGGGTTTGATCTTGACAGCAACTGTTGGAACGATCCTGGTCACAGCCTGCGGGGGCGATCCGGTGGCTTTCCGGGGAACAGTGGTCGCCCCGCTGGAGACGATCTCGGCGCTGACGCCTGGCGCGGCGCTTTTCACCACGCTCACCGTCGAGCCGGCGATCACCCACGCCCCGGCCGAGGCAAGGCCGGCCACCCCGACACCCCGTCCGCCCACCGCAACCCCGCGTGCCGCGACACCGACGCCTCGCCCGCCGACGCGCACGCCTCGCCCGCCGACAGCGACCGTGAGGCCGGCCACGCCCACACCCCTGGCGCCGTCCGAGGCTCCCATCCCAACCATCGGCCCGGAGACCTATCTGGATGTTGTCCAGCGAGTCGGGAGTTCCGGCGATACCTGGACCCTGGCCGACATCCGCGTCGGGTTGCACCCGGAGAGGGTGCGCATCGTCTGGGAGATGAGCGAACGCCGCGACACGGCCCCGTTGACGGAGATCGTGGAGGTAGACAACACCACGACCGCCTTCCCGCGACGAGGCAGCCTGCTGGATCCCTCGTGGGGCGCGGCCCGCATCGACGTGATGCTGCACGACTGCTACGCCTACGGGGTGCCACTGAACAACATGCTGCCCATCGCCATGTCCAACAGCCAGCTCGTGACGAAGGTCGGTGTGCATCCGACGTTCGACGACGCCCTCTTGGGGTTCTCCATTGGCCTGTCGAAGCCGGCAGCCTATGAAATCTTCACGCTCACCGACCCGGTGCGGATCGTCATCGACGTGATCACGCAACCGTGAAACGTAAAACGTGAAACGTGAAACGTGAGGATTTCGACATAAGCGGAGTCATCACGCATCACGTTTCACGCCGTCCGATACTCTGCCAACCTGATCCCATCGCCTACTCACTTATCACGACCGATTCGGACTCAACGACATGGACCTTTTTGAGCACAGCCGGCAAGAGCAGATTCAGCGGGAAGCGCCGTTGGCGGCGCGGATGCGGCCACGGACGCTGGCGGAGCTTGTGGGGCAGGAGCACATCGTGGGCGAGGGCCGGCTGCTGCGCCGCGCCATCCAGGCGGATCGGCTTTCGTCGCTGATCTTCTGGGGGCCGGCCGGCACGGGCAAAACGACGCTGGCCAGCATCATCGCCAACACCACCGCGTCCCATTTCGCCGCCCTCAGCGCCGTGTTGGCCGGCGTCGCTGACCTGCGCCAGATCATCGCCGAGGCCAGGGAGCGCCGCAACCTGTATGGCCGGCGCACCATCCTGCTCATCGACGAGATTCACCGCTGGAACAAGGCTCAGCAGGATGCCATGCTGCCTCACGTGGAGGACGGGACCGTGATCCTCATCGGTGCCACGACGGAGAACCCATACTTCTCGGTGATTGCCCCCCTCGTCTCGCGCTCCCGCATCTTCCAACTTGAGCCGCTCTCCCAAGACGACCTGCGGGTGATTCTGCAGCGTGCGCTGGACGACCCCGAACGGGGCTATGGCAAGCTCAAGGTAGATGTCGCCGACGAGGCAATGGCCCACATCGTCAACATGGCCGGCGGCGATGCCCGGAACGCCCTGAACGCTCTGGAGCTCGCCATTGAGACCACGCTGCCCGACGACGATGGCGTCATTCACATCGGCCTGGCGGTGGCTGAGGAGTCCATCCAGCGGAGGGCATTGCGCTACGACCGGGGCGGCGATGAGCACTACGATACCATTTCGGCCTTCATCAAAAGCATTCGCGGCTCCGACCCCGACGCGGCCCTGTACTGGCTGGCCAAGATGATCTATGCCGGCGAGGACCCACGCTTCATCGCCCGCCGGCTGGTCGTCCACGCCTCGGAGGACATCGGCCTGGCCGATCCGATGGCGCTGGTGGTGGCCACGGCCGCTGCCCACGCCGTGGAATACGTCGGTATGCCCGAGGCGCGGCTCAACCTGGCCGAAGCCACCCTCTACCTGGCCACCGCCCCCAAATCCAACTCCGTGCTGTCCATCATGCAGGCGCTGGAGGACGTGGAGCGGGAGGGCGAAATCGAGGTCCCCGATCACCTGAAAGACGCCAGCCGCGACGCCGAGGGCCTGGGGCACGGCCAGGGCTACCGCTATCCGCACGACTTCGCCGGCCACCACGTGGCGCAGCAGTACCTGCCGCGCGCGTTGCAGGGCCGGCGGTGGTACAAGCCGGGCGATGAGGGGTACGAGCGGGAGATTGCGGAGCGCCTCGCGAAATGGCGGGCGGCTCAGAGCCAAGCGTCGCCGGAGACTAGAGATTAGAGATTGGAGATTCTGAAAGACTGATCCGAATATCCGAGCAATCCGTGTTCTTCCCGGGGTGACCCCACTGGAGCGATCAATGAACCGACCTGGAACACATCTGGAAGCGGACGTCGTCATCGC
>JBHHXF010000656.1:0-2450 GCA_046756905.1 Anaerolineae bacterium
GTCGTAGGAGAAGTTCGAACCGATTCTTTCACCTTCGTCACCAACGCCCACATCGCACCGCCGCGCTGGGAGTACGTCGTCGTGCGCAACGTGCAGGAGCGCATCGACGAGGCGGTCCGTGAGGTGGATGTGCTGGCCCAGGTGTCGAGCCTGCAGGTGTCGTCGCGGCTGCTGGACACCTCCATGGGCTACGGCGAGGTGGAGGCCATTCTGAAGCGGCTGGAGACGCTGCCGCCGGTGGTCGTCGGCCAGGCCAAGGTGCTGGGCTATCTGGATGACAAAACGGTGCGACTGCCGCGTGGGGCCGCCATGCCAGGCGCCGAAGTCTACCGCGCGCCCGACGACCTGCTGCGCCAATTCTTCAGTGGAGACGTTACCAGCGGCATCGCGCTGGGGACCTTGATCAACCGGCCAAGGGTGGACGTGAAGCTGAACCCCAACGGGCTGCGCCGGCATCTGGCCGTCATCGCCCAGACCGGCGCCGGCAAGAGCTACACCGTCGGCGTCGTCCTGGAGCAGTTGCTGGAGCTGGGCGGCACCGTCATCGTCTTCGACCCGAACAGCGACTACGTGCTCATGCGCCGCGACGAACGCCACCAGCCGACCCCGTTCGCCGACCGTGTACAGGTCTACCGGCTGCCCACAGAGCAGCGCGGACGCATCTCGGATGAGGCCATCGGCGGCGCTGAGCACTTCACCATCCAGTTCTCCAGGCTCGACGCCGACGAAATCTGCGATCTGACGGGCATCAGCGAGAAAGCGACAAACATTCGCAAGGCTGTCCGCACGGCCACAGAGAGTCTGGATGGGACCGACTACACGCCACACGTACTGCTGCAAGAACTCCAACGCCTGGCGAACGGCGGTCAAATGCCGGCCGGCGGCGACTTCACACCGCCAGCCCACCCCTCCATCGGCGACGCGGAGCGCTTCAGCCAGTTCCTGCGCGACGAAACTGCCCGAAAATCTGGCACTTCGTCAGAGCTCAGTACAGGCCTGGTCTCCGATGACGCCGATGATCTCAGCGACGAGGAATGGTTCGACCGATCAGCCGAGGCTGAAGAGACCCCACCCGAAGAACCTGCTCCGGTCCCACCCCCATCGGATACTGTCCCCCTTCGACAGGCTCAGGAAACCGCCATCACGCTGGACGTGATCAGCGGCGCCGGCAAGGCACTCAAATACATTGAGCGGCTGGCTCGCATCGACATCTGGGGATTCGAGGACGTGCCCATGGACCGCCTGCTGCGGCCAATGAGCCTGTCGGTCATCGACCTGGCCGGCATCGACCAGTGGATTGCCGACTTCATCGTGGATAAAGTGCTGCGGGAAACGTGGGGTCGGGCCACCACCGAGGGCCTGGCGCGGCCGGTCTTTGTGGTGCTGGAGGAGGCCCACAACTTCGTGGCCGGCGGACGCGACCAGGGGCGAGCGAGCATCATCATCAAACGCATCGCTTCCGAAGGCCGGAAGTTCGGCATCTTCCTGGTGTTGATCACCCAACGGCCCTACCGCATCCACCAGGACACGCTTTCCCAGTGCAACAGCCAGATCATCATGCGCCTGACCAACCCCGAAGATCAAAACGCGGTTCGGCGCGCCTCCGAGAGCATCTCGGAGAGCCTGCTGGCCGACCTGCCGGGGCTGAATGTGGGTGAGGCCGTCGTCCTGGGGCCGCTGGTGCGGGTGCCGGTGATGGTTCGGGTTGGCCGGCGCGTCTCGCAGGAAGGCGGCAGCGACATCGACGTCGTCCAGGCATTGGAGAACGCCCGCAGCGAAGTCGTCACCGAGCAGATGAAATCAGAAGCCGAAGATGAGCGGGCATCCCGCCCACGCTCGGAATGGCGAGAGGAAGTCTAGTCTCAGTGGATCCGGTCTTCGCGGAGCGAGGCACGCCGACGTGCCGAACGGCGTCGCACCTTGGGGTGCGGACTCCTCAAATCTGGATCTAGTGAGACCTCAGACTACTCACAGATCAGGCCGGCCTTGTACCTCGTATGCCAACATGCGAGCCAGAATGCCAACTACGACGATTAAAAGGAACAGCATCACAGCCAATGCGACCAACATACCCACCACCCTCCTCGGCATCGCGCGATTCTAAGCCAACATGCAGCGCGATAGCCACTGAAAAACCGCCGGCCGCTGTCGTTCTAGTATACAATACGAACCAAACGCTTGTTAGGTTTCCACTCTCAGAACGTTTTGCCGGCGATATCTGTTCCATCGGAGAGTTTCATGGTCCACATCGTATTCACGGCTGACAACCACCTGAACAAATACTACGCCAAGATGTCGCCGGATCAGTTGGCACAGCGTCGCCAGCGGCTGCGGGAAGCGTGGGCTCAGACTGTTGACTACGCCGTCAGGGAGCGCGCCCACATCTACCTCCACGGCGGCGATCTCTTCGACTCACCCAACCCGCGCACGTCGGAGCTGGTCTGGGTAGC
>JBHHXF010000657.1:0-2439 GCA_046756905.1 Anaerolineae bacterium
TGATTATACACAGCCGCCTCCTCGACCTCCACTCTCCGATGCAGAAGCCGGGTGGTTGGATGAGCATTTGCGTAAGGCAGGGGTACGCTGATGTGTTAAGATCGACGCGCTTCAAAGGGGAACTTGAACCTCGGCTCAAAACAACCTCGTGATCTCGTCCTGCGGGAAAATCGGCAGGTCAACTAACTCACTACCATCCCACATCTTGATTCCCCGCTCTTTCTCCCACACCTCGCCAACCCGAGCGGCCTCGATGCCGGCCTCCCGCAACGCTGCCACAATCGCATCGGCATCCGCCGGCGCCACCGCCAGAACAAGCGCCCCCGACGCGATGACACCCAGCGGGTTCAGATCGAACGTCTGGCACAGCGTCTCCGTCAGCGGGTCGATAGGCACCGCCTGACGGTTGAGAACCAGCCCGACGCCGGCTGCCTGAGCCAGCTCGTGGAGACCAGTAACCAGTCCACCTTCCGTCGGGTCGTGCATGGCATGGACGTCGCCGGCCGACGTCGCTACCTCCGCATCGCGCACCACGCTGATACCCGGATCGTGCAAGAACTGCTGCGCCCGCTCGATCTCCTCGGCCGACAGCCGGCCCGCAAGCTGATCTTCCATCTCGCGGGCAATGATGGCCGTCGCCTCGATCCCCAGCCCCTTGGTGAGCAGTAGCATATCGCCAGGTTTTGCGCCGGCCGTCGTCACCAAGTCATCCTTGGCCACCTCACCCAGCATCTGTCCCACCACAATCGGCCGGTTCAGGTCATACGTGATTTCAGTATGCCCACCGACGAATCCAACGCCCAGCCCGGTGCACGCGCTGTCAATCTGGGCGAAAATCGTGTCTACCAGGGCCGGCGTTGTGTGCGCCTCCGGCAGCAGGATCGTCGCCAGGAACCAGCGCGGCGCCGCACCCATAGCGGCGATGTCGTTGGCGTTCACATTGACCACGTACCAACCGATCTCGTCTGTTGCGAAGGTGATGGGATCGGTCTTGACCACCAGATACCGGTCGCCGAAATCAATGACCGCCGCATCCTCGCCAACGCCAGGGCCGACCACGACCCGCTCGTTGGCCGGCGCACACTGGCGCAGCAGCCGCTCCAGGTGATCGGGGTCCAGTTTACCAAGGGGTAGGAAACTCATAGGACCAACTCCGCGTTATTGAATTGAAGGTCGGTTTGTCATTGGACGGCAGTCGCTCTATAATTGCCGCTCACACCTGCAAGGAGGCATGAACCACGATGACAGCAATCTCTCATCGGCCCTCGGGCCGATGGCTTTTTCTGAGTTTGGTCGTTCTGTTGGCGCTGGCCGGCTGCAGCTCAGGCGATAACGCCCCCCCACCCACGGCGCAGCCAACGGCTACCTTCGCGCCCCGGGCTACCTTCACGCCGGCGATGTCGCCCACGGAACCGCCAACCGCCACCCCGGTACCGACGGACACTCCGCTTCCGACGGCAACACTCACGCCCACGCCCACACCGAATCCGAACGTGAATCCGCTCACCGGGCTGGAGGTGGACGATCCGTCGGTGCTGCGCCGCCGGCCCCTGTTAGTCCGCATCGGCAACGATCCGGTCGCGCGCGGAGTACAGGCCGGCCTGGGCCAGGCTGATGTAGTCTATGAGGACATCATGGACGGTTGGGGCGTCACTCGCTATACGGCCGTCTTCCTGTCCCAAGATCCCGAAATGATCCGCCCGGTTCGCAGTGCTCGCCTCGTCAATATCCAACTGGCGCCCCAATTCGACGGAGCGCTGGCCCATTCTGGAGCCAGCGACGAGATCCGCTGGCGTATCTCCCAGTCACCCTTCGTCGATCTGGACGAGTTCTACAATTCGGCCCCATACACTTATGGGCCGGGTGATTGGCGAACCCGGCTCTATACAACGGGGCAGCGCCTGCGAGACTACATCCAGGGTAAGGGACTGGACAAAGACGTTACCCTGCAGGGCTGGCATTTCGATGAAGCTACCCCTGGCGGCGGCGTGCCGGCGGAGGAGATCTTCATCCCCTACCCCAACGGCGAGGTCACATGGCAATACAACGCCGGCGCCGGCTTGTATGAGCGCCTGGTTGACGGTACACGGTCAGTTGATGCCAACACGGGCCAGCCGATCGCCGTTGCCAATGTCATCAGCTTCTTGACCGAACACCGGAAAACAGACATCGTGGAAGACAGCCTGGGCAGCACAGCCATCGACATCGTCATGCTGGGCAAAGGATCGGTCCAACTATTCCGCGATGGTGTCATGGTCGAAGGCGTATGGAGTCGGGATGACACGTTCCAACTGACCCAGTTCTATGATACGGCCGGCAATCCTCTGGCCCTCAAGCCCGGTCAGTCGTGGGTGGAGCTCTTGCCGACCAACGTCCCCGAGTACGATGCGCAAATCCGCGAACCCTAATCTGTGCTGGGGAGCTGGGGTGCAGAGGTGC
>JBHHXF010000658.1:0-2429 GCA_046756905.1 Anaerolineae bacterium
ACTGTTCACTGGGAGTGTTTATGGGACATCAACTGACAGTGTTCGAGACGAACTGGGGGTGGGTCGGAGTCGCGGTGACGGATCGGGGCCTGGCCGGCCTTAACTTCCCCCTGCCGGACCGCGACAGCGCTCTCCGAGATCTGCACGAGCGCTGGCTGGCTGGCGAAGAAGCCGAAGAAGGCGTGTTCGGTGAGATCATCGACCAGGTCCGGCGCTACCTGGCCGGCGAGCCGGTAGAATTCGATCTGCCGTTGGACTGGTCGGGGCACACGCCGTTTCTGCAGGCGGTGTGGCGGGTCACCCAGTCGATCCCGTACGGCGAGACATGGACCTACGCAGAGCTTGCGGAAGCCGTTGACCGGCCCCGCGCCTACCGGGCCGTAGGGCGTGCTATGGCCGTCAACCCGATCCCGCTGATTGTGCCCTGCCATCGCGTGCTCCGCAGCGACGGCGGACTGGGCGGCTATGGTGGCGGGTTGGACCTCAAAGCCCGGCTGTTGGAGATGGAACGAGCTGGGAGGTAGCATGACTCAGGCTGTTTTCATCAGCGCGCCGGCCTTGTGGGAACGCGGGCACGGTCCGATACATCCTCTCAAACCCGAGCGTCTGGAGCGTACCCACGATCTACTGATGACCTCCCACGCTTTCGACCTGGCCAACAGCCGGCTGATCCCACCCCGCCCGGCCACCGATGAGGAGCTGTACCTCTTCCACACGCCGGAGTACGTCGAGGTTGTGCGCCGACTGAGCCAGGGGGACATCGGCGTGCCGGCCTGGAAGTACGGCTTCGGACCGGGCGATAACCCCGTCTGGGCAAGGATGTACGAGACCGAAAGCCTCAAGGTGGGCAGTGCGTTGTTGGCCGCCGAGTTGGTGCATGGCGGAAAGGTGGATGTAGCCTTCAGTTTCGGTGGGGGCCTCCACCACGCCGGGCCGGCCATGGCTTCGGGGTTTTGCGTGTTCAACGACGCGGCCGTGGCGATCCACTGGCTGCTGCGGCAGGGCCGGCGCGTGGTCTACATCGACATTGACGGTCATCACGGCGACGGTGTGCAGAATGCCTTCTACGATACCAACCGCGTGCTGACGATTTCTCTGCACGAGTCGGGCCGGCATCTGTTTCCGGGCACTGGCTTCGTGCATGAGATTGGCGCCGGGGCCGGCGAGGGGTACAGCGTCAACGTCCCGCTGCCCCCCTACACCGACGACGAGACCTACCTGTGGGCATTTCACGAAGTCGTGCCGTCGCTGGTGGAGCGCTTCGCCCCCGACATCGTGGTCAGCCAACTAGGGATCGACACCCACTATCGGGACCCGCTGACGCATCTAGCGCTTACGACTCACGGATACGTGGCGGTGGTGGAAACGATCAAGAAGCTGGCCCCGCGCTGGCTGGCGCTGGGTGGCGGGGGCTACGACATCAGCGTCGTGCCCCGCGCCTGGACGCTGGCTTACGGCGTGATGTCGGAGCAGGCGTTTGGTGATGAGTTGCCGGCCTCTTACCGGGAGAAGTACGGCGGAGAGCGGTTGCACGATTCGGTGGAAACCGCAACCGTGGCAAGTGACTGGGCGGCTGTCCGCCGGCGGATTGAAGAGACCGTAGCAGCACTCAAGTCATTGCTGGGATAGCGGCATCGATAGCTATTCGGAGGCGCGCTATTATCTCTTCCAGGTTGACTTCCTCGACGATCAACTCTCCATCACTTCCGATAGATCCCTTGCGGATCCAGTTCCACGCGTATGATGCGGAGCTCCTCAGCCGTGGGGGGTTCCGTGATCTCCAACTTGTCGGCGACCACCAGGTCCCAGCCGGCGTTCTCACGCACCTGCTCGACCGTAGCCCCAAGGTGCAGTGCCGTCAGGTACATCTCCTGGCTCTCGGAGTGGAAACGTAGTACTCCCATGTCGGTCACCACAACAGCCGGACCCTGGCCGGGGATGTTGAGCTTCTCGCGTTCATTGCCCCCGTCCAGGAAACCGGCACTGGTGACAAAATCGACGCGCTCGGGGAAGCGCCGGCGCTGCATCCGCGTGATGATCATGATCCTCTTTGCCAACAGCGCGATCTCACAAGCACCACCGCTGCCTGGTAGGCGCACTTTGGGATGCTCGTAGTCTCCGATGACCGTGGTGTTGATGTTGCCGTACCTGTCGATCTGCGCCCCACCCAGGAACCCCACGTCGATCAGGCCGCCCTGCAGGTAGTACATGAACAGGTCGGGCATCCCACAGGCCAGCGTCGCGCCGGTCACCAGACACGGGTCACCGATGGACAAGGGGAGTCGCGTGGGCCGCGCGCCGAAGACGCCGGCCTCGTACACCATCTCCATGTTCGGCGCCACTGTCCGCTGCGCCAGGTTCACGGCAATATTGGGGATGCCCACCCCGACGAATACCACCCGCTCGCCGGCCAGCTCACGGGCGGCGTT
>JBHHXF010000659.1:0-2429 GCA_046756905.1 Anaerolineae bacterium
CTGAGGAGCGCTAGCATGGGGACACCCAAACTCGTCGTTGAAACAATCAACCTGACCAAACTCTACGGAGACGGGGCGGAAGTTCGCGCCCTGGATGGGGTGGATCTGCAGCTCGCCCATGGGGAGTACGTGGCCGTCATGGGGCCTTCCGGCAGCGGCAAATCCACCCTGCTGAACCTCATTGGCGCTCTGGACCGCCCCACCGCCGGCACGGTGCGTGTGAATGGCCAAGACGTGGCACAGGTGAAGGACTTGGATCGCTTCCGGGCGCGGGAGATCGGCTTCGTGTTCCAACTCCATAACCTCATCCCCACGCTGACGGCGCGAGAGAATGTCGAGGTACCGATGCAGGGCATCGGAGTCCGAGGTGACGAACGGCGCGAGCGAGCCTTGGAACTGCTCCACCTGGTGGACATGGGCGACCGGGTGGACTTTCTCCCCAACCAACTGTCAGGGGGCGAGCGTCAGCGCGTGGCCATTGCGCGGGCTCTGGCCAACGACCCGGCGCTGATTTTGGCCGACGAGCCAACGGGGAACCTGGACAGCACCGCCGGCACCGAGGTGGTCAGCCTTTTCGCCCGACTGAACCGCGAGCAGGGCAAGACAATCATCATCGTGACCCACGATCCCGTGGTTGCGCTGAGCACCCAACGCATCATCACTCTGCGGGATGGCAAGGTGGGGCAGGACGAGCTGGTCGGCCGGACCTACCTGCGGGAACTGGACCAGATTCGCGATACGGCTTTGGGGGGATTGCTGTTCGGCGACCAGGAGGTAGGCCGCCTGGTCCCGCAGCGCGCGTGAGGGTGGTCAGCGGATTGGCTTTGCCGAAACAGATTAACGGATGTGGTAGCGGATAGGGCTCTCTTCCCACCTGCTCGTCCAGTACCATTTGCAGGGGCGATGGCACTCCCGCGCTTCTTCCCCGCCTGGTTACTACTCAGCCGTTCGGCCTGGATTGTCAAATCCAGGCCACAGAGTCATGGCATCGACTTGAATCGGCCACTTCGGCCGCTGGATCTGGCGCTTGTCCTGAGCCTGCCGAAGGGATCCGGCGGGAGCGACTGAGTAGAAACCCTTGCCTGTAATAAATCCCCCTCTCTGCTCATCAAACTATTGACAGAACTTGTGTCACGTTTCACGCATCACGTTTCACGGCGTCTCCGATCAGAGGGATGAAGAGATGAACCTGGACCACGTACATGCGCATGAGCATTCTTCGCGCTGGATACTGACCGTCATCATCGCGGCCATACTCTCCAGCCTGGTGACAGCCGTCGGGGTAGGCTACGTCGCCCTGCGAACCGATCTGCTGGCCGGCCTCCGGGTGTCCGCAGCGCCGCCAGCGGAGATGACGGAGCGCGATATGGGTGGCATGGATCAGCAGGAGCTGGCGCGCGTATATGAGGAGGTGTCGCCGTCGGTCGTTTTCGTCGCAGTTAAGACGTCGAAGGGCGGTGGCAATGGCTCGGGCTTCATCCTCACGGCCGAAGGCCTGATCCTGACCAATAACCACGTTATCGAGAAGGCTGAGTCGGTCAGTGTGACGCTCAAGGACGGCACCGAGTTGCCGGCCACAGTGCTTGGCCGCGACCCATCAACAGACCTGGCGCTGCTGAAGATCGAGCCGGCAACGCCCCTCCCTCCCGTACGTCTCGGTGACTCGGATCAGGTGCAGGTGGGCGAACTGGCCGTGGTCGTGGGCAGCCCCTTCGGGTTCAAGCAGAGCCTGACCGCCGGCTACGTCAGCGCCCTGGGGCGAACACTGCGCAGCGGCGATGAGTACGGCACGGAGATCGACGGCGTTATCCAGACGGACGCGGCGGTAAATCCGGGCAACTCCGGTGGCCCTCTGCTGAACGCGGCCGGCGAAGTGATCGGCATCACGACCGCCATTTTCTCTACCAGTCGCGGGTTCCAGGGCATCGGGCTGGCCATCCCAATCAACACGGCCAAGGTAATCGTGGAGGATCTCCAGGCGCGCAGCTACGTCCAACGCCCGTTTCTGGGAATTGCCGGCCTCGATCTGACGCCCCAACTGGCCCGGCTGCTGGATTTGCCGGTGCAGGAGGGCATCCTGGTTCAGGATGTGCACGCCGGCTCTGCGGCGGACGAGGCCGGCGTGCGGGCCGGCGAGCTGAAGTTCATGACGCCCATGGGCCAGATGGTCCTGGGCGGCGACATCCTGGTGGCGGTCGATGGCCGGCCGGTGACATCCATGGCGCAAGTCAATCGCATCGTCCTGAAGCACCAGATCGGGGACGAGATCACGATGGAGGTGGTGCGCGACGACGAGCGTCTGGAGCTGACGGGGACGCTGGGGGAGCACCCGAAGCCGGCGGAGGTGGGGGCCGGTTAGCGAACGACCGCCGGCGTCCGGGCTGTGCCTCGGTTTCCAAAAACGGAGAATCTCGATAAACTTACGGGTG
>JBHHXF010000660.1:0-2426 GCA_046756905.1 Anaerolineae bacterium
GATGCCGGCGTAGGGGTAGAGGGAGATGGGCAGCCAGCCATCGTAGATGGCACTGATCGCGTTGGCGTAGGTGCGCGTGTCGGTGACAGGGCGGGAGGTGTGAGCGTCGTCCCACCAGGTTTTCGTAGAGGATGTATCCAACGGTACCCCCCACGTCACATCCAGAGCGCGGTCCTGGCCGGTGGTGTCCACCACCTCACCGTGGACGGCAATGTGGTCGGTGTGGGCAGTGTAGGTCAGGGTGATAGTCAGGCCGGCCTCGGGGAACGGTATCAACTGGACCAGACACTCCCTTGAGTTCCCCTGAGTTCCCCTGAGTCCCTCCGAGTTCCCCCGAGTTCCTCCGAACTCAGACGAACACGCCGTTACTGCCCCCATCATCGCTACCTCCGGCTCGGGGCTTGGCACCAGCACCACGTCATCCACCCACACGGTTTCGCCACTCAGGAGGGCACCGATGACCACTCTGACCTGCGCTGCACCGGACGGCGCGGTCAGCTCGCGGCGGGTGAGCCGCCATTGCCCAGCGTTCCAATGTAGTGGGACAGCCAGTTGGGCGTCGCCCAGCGGCCGGCCACTCGCGTCGAGCCACTGCACGTACAGGGCGTTGGTCCGCTGCATCTCGTGCCAGAGCTGCGCCTGCCACAGGGTGGGCGGCCCCGAGGGTCGGGTGACGTAGCCGGTAGCGCTGCGCCACCAGGCAGAGACACGGTAGCGCTGGCCCGGTGTCACCGGCGCCGGGGCGCTGGCGTACGCCGCAAAGCGGTAGATGTCGGTGGCCGGGTTCGCCAGTTCCAGCGCCTGGCCGCCGGCGTGGGTGGGTGACACCACCACGCTGACGTTCAGACCATTGTTCGTCGCTTCCGTCCAGCCGGTCATGCCCTGTTCGAAGCCCGGGTTGCCGATCAGGTTCGGCTGGGTAACAGCGTTGGCCTGGCTGAGATCACGCAGCAGCAGAGCAGACCCCGGAGCGGATACCAGTTCGGTGCCATCGATCTGCAGGCTGGCAACCTGGCCGCCGGCAGAGAAGGCCAACGCCAGGCCGTCGGCGGTGGCCAGAGTGTAGTCTGTGTTGGAGACAGCCTGGCCGGCCAGGGCCGTGCATAGGCCCAGGAGTAGAAGGGCGGCCAGGCCAATGGGAAGCATGAGACGGGTGCGCATAACATTTCCTTCCTTTGTTATCGCCATGGTCATACCGGTCATTGAGTCCGCGTGGTCTCGTCAAGGGTCACGCTCGAGCTCCGCCGTGATGTCCGTGACGGTGCCTGAACAGACGCGCACGTCGTACTCAGTGACCGCACGCTCTGGTGAACCGACGGTCAGATGAGCCGGTCCCTGCGGGGCACTCGTAAAGAATTCGCCGTTGGCGGATGAGTGCAGTATTTCACCGTCCAGGGTAATGGTGGCTGAGCTGATCGGCCGCCCCGAGTTCCTGTCCAGCACCCGCCCCCGGATGAAACCGATGCCGTTGGGTTCGGTGAGCACCGGCTCGATCCAGACGGTCCCCATCACGTCCGTGTTCTCCGGGTCGTTTTCCTCGATCCAGAGTCTGTCAAAGATATGGGCGCGGATCGCATGGAGGTCGTCAGTTCCCCACCAGTTACGGCGCATCTCTACGTCATAACCACCATCAGTCGCCCCCACACCGCCTGTCCAGAACGCCATGTCCTCCGGCGCCAGCAGATTATTCTGTTCGACAACAATAGTTGGGTCCCCCCAATCGTGGTCGAACCCCGTCAGCGCCCCCCGCACCGTGTTGCCGCGCACCGTGGTGCTCGTGACGAAGTGTCCTGGATGAAGTTCATACGGTGCTTCAAACGTGTACTCGATCAGGTTGTTGGTGATCTCGTTACCCCCGTGAAACGGTTGCACACCACTGCCTGAGATCGAGTTCCTGAGATGGTTGTCGTGAAAGGCGACGTTCCCGGCCGCGGGAAAACCACCGCCAACGCCGCGATAGCCGTTCTCTAAGATGTTGTGCTCAATCACGATTTCGGGAGGAGCTGGCAACTCTTCTACTTCCGATTCGATGATGGGACCCGCGGTGTACCAGAAACGGAAGGTATTCCCCCGAATCGCAATGCGGTCGATGCGGGACGCGGGCGAGCGCAGGATCATCTTGATAGCGCCGCCTGCGCCTTGCTCGATGCGGTTGCCGATGATATCGAGCGATCCGTAATTGCCGGCGCCGAGCTCAAAGCGAAGCCCGTAGACGCTGACTTTGCGGATGACGGAATATGCGATCCGATGGGGCGCGGCGTCCACACCCTTGATGCCATCATCCGCGTACTGGATCCTCACGTGCTCCAGCACGGAGGCGTTCGCTTCCTCGCCGGAGAAATACAGACCTCCCCAGATCTGGTTCGGCCTCTCGTGGGTGAAGACAACCTCCGAGTCAGGCGTCCCCACGGCATTCAGCACACCCT
>JBHHXF010000661.1:0-2421 GCA_046756905.1 Anaerolineae bacterium
CTCTCCGACTTGCCTTGCCCCTACTCCTGGATATACCCTTACTGCGTCGGTAGCATGCGGATGGTGTCGCCTGGCTGCACAATGGCCACGCCTTCCCTATTCAGTTGCAGGCCATTGGTGGCCACCACGGCGTCGCTCCACGCCGGCCAGGACATCCCGGTCCCCTGGCCACCGCCAAACTGCACCCAGCAGCCCCACAGGGTGCCGCCGGCCGGCACTACACATACGCCGGCCGCCGGAGCTGTGGCCGATTCGAGGACTTCCCTGGTCTGTGTTGGCTCCAGGAGCTGCTCCTGCGACGTTGTGACAGCCTGGTCCTGAACTGTCGCCCGGCTCTCCATTTGCCCCGCCTGCCGTACCGAACGTTCAGCCGCCTCCGGCGCTGTAGCGGCCGGCTTCTGGGTGCTGGCTACGTCTCGACTGTTGGCCGGGGCGGCCGAGAAGAAAGGCAGCCGGCTGGCCACCACGTCGGGCGCCATCAGCCGTGTTTCTGGGCTCGATGCGACCGACTCAGCCGTCTTAATGTCGACTGTGATCTCAGCCAGGTTTACAACCTGAGATACCTGGCGGACCACGTCGCCGAAGCCCAATCCGTCAGCTACACTGGCCACGTTGGACAGAAGCGCAGAGTCCCAATGGACGCTAACGTCGACGTCGTCAATGTGGGCGAAGATGCCCGCTGGCCCCACCGAAGCGGCAACCTGGGTCAGACTGGCCGGTACAAACGCCGATACGCCTGGCACGCGGACTTTGGCCGACAAATCTAGCGGAACCAGAAGCGGCAGGTCGACTTTCCCCAACGCCAGTTCATCGCTCTGTCGGGTCCAGGTGGCGTCGACATTTATGGCCAGCGGCGCCTGGGCCGTCGCAGTCTGATAAGCGTCGCAGTCGTTCGGGGAGGTCGCGACCTCCGGTCCGACTGCCAGACTGGCTGGCAGCGTCACGCTGGCCAGCGCCTGCTCAATCTTGCCGGCTGCCGGCAGCGGCTGAAAGCCGGTCAACTGGATGGCTGTTGTGAGCCATCCATCGCCCAAGGTGGCGTACGGCATTGCCCTTCCATTGGCGAACCAGTACAGATGCCCCTCGGCCCAGCACGCCTGCACCTGATCGATGCTGGCGAATTCGGCTGTCCGCACAACCGTGCCCATGACTTGTGGATCCAGGCCGTAGACTGGGATGCCTTCAATGGTCGGCGCATCGGTCCCATTGAGTGCCAGGGCAATGGGGGTGCTGACGTCTATCACAGGCGCGCCGTCTTGAGGCTCATCCGCGACGTGCAGTACCACGCTGACCTTGCTGTCCGCCAACCATGTTTCGGCCGTTGCAAACACCTGGGGTTCGAGCGAGACACCGAGCAGATCCTCCACTATCTCGGCGAGGGCCAGCCGGCTGTCTTGATCCCAGATCAGGCGGATTGCCGGCTCGTTGTCCGTTGTTAGCAGCAGCTCATTCGGCGAGATGTCTGCTTCGACTTGGTCGTAGTTGGCGAGGAACGCGGCCAATGCCGGATCCACATCCAATGGCACGGCGATGCCGGCGGCGCTGGCGTCTGCGCGTGTGAAGCCGCCGGCCGATAGCCACCGGCCCCCGGGACTGAGCGTCGCTTCGAGTTGGGCGCTGTTGACGACCGCTGTCTCGCGCACTGTAGCCCGCGTGATGGTCTGGCTCAAATCTGGATGGATTGACTCGCCCGATGGAAGACGCACGTAAGCGGTCCCATTCAGAAAGGTGATGGCTTGCGTGATAAAACCGGCGGTGTCCCCCACAAGACTCCTTAGGACAGTCGGGTTGATCTCAACTTCGGGTAAGAAGCGCTCGTTGACCCAGATGCGCGTCAGTTGGCCATCCGTGGCAAGCGTCAACTGCTGGACGCCGGCCTGCATCAGCCCGGCGGTGAGCTCCGGGGGCAGAGCCTGGGCCGGCAAAGTCATCTGTAGACCGAGTAGGCTGGCCAGGCCGTTGAAACTCTCCGGTGTCAGGTTGACTTTTTGGCCGAGTAGTTCGACCACCTCCCAGGACCCGTCGGCCTCAACCTCTATCCCGATGGTGAAGCCGGCCGAACTTTCGGCCTGGGCGATGATCGCCCCCTGCGCCAGGAGCAGAAGACCTACAACGACGATGATGCTAACCTTTTTGACATACATTTCTCTTTCCCTCCTTATCTTCTACGCGGACTGGATAGCCCGGTTCTGTTTGGCGGGCAGGGAGCCGGCGACTATGTGGTTGGAGCGGTCCAGAGAGTATGCACGATTATCCGAGGGTGAAAGCTGAACGTAAGCAGCTTCTCCAGAATCCTCCACCGAGCCACAGAATAAGCGCAGGCTATCAAGATTGGCCAGTGGTGTCAGCCGCTTACTCTCCGGGGATCCGCATCAGGCCACTCATCTACAATTATACCACAATTTTGGTCTAAAGATGTAG
>JBHHXF010000662.1:0-2406 GCA_046756905.1 Anaerolineae bacterium
CTTGCCTCGCCCCTACGCGCCGGCTTCAAGCGTGGCTATGACGGCCGCCAGTACATCGGCCACAGAGATGTCCAGGATGTGGCCTGACGGCGCGCGGACTATCAGGTTATGCGCAGGGTTGCCCCATGGACCGAAAAGCTCCGGCTCGAACGGCCCGTACAGGTGCACTGTCGGCACGCCCAGGGCAACGGCCAGGTGCATGGGACCGGTATCTGCTCCTACGACCAGCCGGCAGCGAGCCAGCAGCGCGGCCACCTGTCCTAAGGTGGTCTCGCCGGCGGCGATGACGGGCATCACATGCATCTGGTTAGCGATAGCCTGCGCCAGGTCCCGCTCAGCCGGCGAACCGGTGATGACGATGCGCACGTCTAGATCCTCCGCCAGACGGTCTGCCACGGCTGCCCAGCGTCTGGCCGGCCACAGTTTGCTCGGATCGCCGGCGCCCGGATGCAGCCCGACGATAGTCTCGTTCGACTCGATCCCGTGATGCGCCAGGAACTGCCAGGCAAAGGTCCGCTCGCCCGGTGTCAAATCGAACCTGAGTCGGCGGTTAATCTTTGGGATAGGCCGGCCAGCAGATAGGGCCAGCGCTTCCACCAGCGCCAGGTTGTGAGAGGCGGCGTGCCGATCCGGCGCGTAGGCGATAGCCGTCGTCAGGAAAGGCTGCGTCTCCGGCGTCGCGTAGCCGATGCGGACGGGAATGCCGGCCAGCGCGCTCAAGAGGGCGCCCCACCAGTGATCGAACCGCAGGACCACAACTGTATCGAAGTGGTGCCGGCGCAGCCGTCGCGCCTCGTGCAACAACACGCGGTAGGGATGCCAGGGCGAAGGTTTGGGCCGGCGGTCGAACCAGGGAAACGAGCAGGTCAACACAGCATCCACGTTCGGGTTCCGCTCAGCGACCGTGGCGGCCCATGGTCCGACGAGGGCCGTGACCTCGGCCGTGGGGAAGGTCTCACGCAGGAGTTGAAGGGCCGGCGTGGTGAACAGCAGATCGCCGATGTGGTCCGGCCGGATCAGCAAAAGGCGATCTATTTGAGGGCGATCGGTCGCAGACGGGGATTGTATAGCATGTGCCGCAACCCGCAGAAGTTGAAGTCGGAGCCATTCACGTCGCATAACGTTGTCAACGGAATAAGAACAACGGATCACTCGGATTCACGGATTCGGAGCTTGGGAATCTGCCCATCCGAGCGATCCGTTGTTCTTGATGGCGGTGTAAACCTCATCCATACGCGGGATGATGGCCTCCCAGGCGTACTCGCGTTCCACCAGGCTTCGAGCGCGCGCCCCCAAGGTAGCACAGCGATCCGGGTCAGCCAGGAGTGAGAGAACGGCGGCGGCGAAGTCATCGGCGCGGTCGGCCAGCACCAGATGCTCGCCGGCCATGCCGGCGATTCCCTCCGCCCCCAGCGTGGTGCTAACGATGGCTTTGCCCATCGCCATGGCCTCCAGCACTTTGAGGCGGGTCCCACCACCCATGCGCAGCGGCACGATGTACACCTGAGCGCCGGCCACGTAGGGTCGAATGTCATCGACGTAGCCCGTCACGGTAACGTTCGGCTGGCGAGCCAGCCCCTGAACGCGGACATGCGGCTCCCGCCCCACAATCGCCAGACTTACATCCGACCGTGACGCCCGGATGCGGGGCAGAATCTCGTCGCAGAACCAGAGCATGGCATCGACGTTGGGTCGAAAATCCATCTTGCCTGTGAAGACCAGATTCGCAGTCTGGGCGCTGTCCGACCCGGCACGGTCGGGGCGGAAGAAGTCTATATCGACGCCGTTGGGCACGACCGCCGGCCTCAGCCCCGGCACCAACCGGCGCAGGGCTTGTGCATCCGTCTCTGAGACAGCAACCACCCGGTCAGCGGCCTGGCAGAGCTGCCGCTCGTAGCGGCGCAGCTTGAGCCATTGGATGAGGGAATAGCCGGCTGCCGGCCAGCGCCCCGGCTGCTGCACGTCGGTAAGAAACGCCCGGCGCTGCAAGACATACTCGGCATTGTGATCGTCGAACACCAGAGCTGTTTGGTTGCTGAGCAGCCGGCGTTTCCGCAGTGCAAGGGCGTACGGCCCCATTTCGATTCCTTCCACCTGGATCACGTCAAACGACTCCTCCCGCAGCCACTGCTCCAATCGCGCTTGAAACTGGCGCGACGGCAGGCGGAGGGCCATGTCGGGCTGCGGCGAGAGCAGGGTGGAGAGCAGACGCCGAGGCAGTGATCGGGGAGCCGGCACAGGAATGGTATGAAGTCGGATACAAAGATCGGGCAGGGGTGTGTCGTCAACCGGTTGCCACCTGTCAGCGAAAGACAGCAGAGCGATGTCGTGACGACGAGCCAGGCCGGCCAACAGGTGGAAATTGCGAATCGTTGTGCCCTGGTGTGGAGGATATGGAAGCTGGGG
>JBHHXF010000663.1:0-2401 GCA_046756905.1 Anaerolineae bacterium
GAAGGCGTGATCAACTGGTGACCTTTCCAGCGCTGGATGAAGTCGCGGGTGCGCGCCAGGCTCTCGTCGTAGCTCATGGCGTCCGGCGCAGGGAACTTGAGGATGGTCTCTCCACACACCGCGCGCAAGCCGGCCCGAGCCGTGGCATCGGCGACGGCTTCCTCGAAGTAGTACATGTCGGCGAAGCAGGTCGTGCCGGCGCGGATCATCTCGGCACAGGCCAGTTGCGTGCCCAGCCAGCAGAAGTCGGGGCGGACGAACTCCCGCTCGACGGGCATGATGTAGCCCATCAGCCAGACGTCCAGGCGCAGGTCATCGGCCAGGCCGCGCAGCAGTGCCATGGGGACGTGGGTGTGGGCGTTGATGAGGCCGGGGAGGACCGCCTTGCCGGTGCAGTCAACTACCTCGGCCGCTTCGTAGCCGGCGGCGATCTCGTGGGCCGGCCCGACCGCGACGATCTCGCTTCCGCGTACCGCCACCGCCCCTGGATCAAACTGGGAGAACTGGGCGTCCATTGTCAAAACAGTGCCACCAGAGAGAATCACGTTTGCTGGTTTCATGTCTGATCTCATCCCTTCGTCCGACCCAGGCACAGTTGTGTTGAGAACGCAACGCCGATACGCCCACCTACGCTGAATCGGTCAAACGCTCCTCTGGCCGGCCCCCTCAGCTGATAACTTGCACTATGATAACACAGACTGCTCTGTAACGTCAATGGGACGCGGCAGCCAGCCTGTCCAGTGCCGGAGCACTTGCCCGCAGCGGCAGCGTGAGGTAGAATCGAGTTGCAGTGAATTCTTCACCGATCCGACTGATCGTATTTGACATCGACGGAGTGCTGACCCAGGGCGAGGCAAAGGCCCTGGATCTTCCTTTGTTGGAGCGCCTCGCCGGCATGAACCGTGCAGCGCGTGAAAACCCTTCGCAGCCGGCGGTCACGCTGTGTACGGGCCGGCCAGCCCCCTACGTGGAAGCCATCCTCCAGGCGATAGATGGACACGTGCCCGGCATCTTCGAGAACGGCGCGGGTCTCTACGTCCCTGACGGTTATCAGTTCCTACCCCACCCGGCACTGGGAGACCGATCCATATTCCAAGCTGTCCGGCAGCGCCTGGAGCAAGCACTGGTGCAAACTGGCCGGGCGTTCTTTCAGCCCGGCAAGGAGTATTCCCTCAGCCTCTTCGCTTCCGACCCATCGGCGACCGACAGGCTGTATAACCAGGCGGTCACAGCCCTCGGCCCACTGCGCGAGTCTGTAGACCTGGTGTATTCTGCGTCGTGTCTCAATGTGCTGCCACGCGGGGTAGACAAGGGTCGTGGCATCGACTTCCTGGCTGATCAGGCCGGCTACACGCCGGCAGAGATGCTGGGTGTGGGGGATTCAGACGTGGACCTGCCGTTTCTGGCCGTGGTGGGCCATAGTGCCGCGCCGGCCAATGCCAATGCCAACGTCCAGGAAGTCGTCCAATATGTATCACCAAGTCCCACCACCGAGGGCGTCCGTGACATCCTCAACTATTTTGGGCTGACCTAATCGATTCTAGTAGTGTTTGGTCCGCATGACATCGCGGACGCGGTCCAGGAGTTTCTTCTTGCGGCGCTTGGTCATCGTCACCCCCCTCAATTGGATTTGCCCCTTTCGATGTGCTGGTGTACACTTCGTAAGAGGTCTTCTACATCCTTTGTCGGCTGACAGCAAGGACATATGCGGACACGGCTTGACAAAGTACCGTTGAGCCTCCAGCTAACGGAGCGGCAGTTAGCCGGCCCGTTTAGCGAGCGTGGTATCATGGGAACGTGTGTCTAGAGGATCGGAATGAGTCCGAGAATACTTGTAGAAGGCGCCCTCATCTTCTGGTTTCACAGCTACGATGCTCTCCATGAGGATCGAGCCAGTGTACATGTAGGCAAAGGCTCGCAACATGATTACAACGACGCCAAAGTCTGGCTGGAGCCGGAGATCGAAGTGACCCGACCTGGGCGCACGTTGAGGGGTCACGAGTTGAATCGGGCGCTCAAAGTAATCGCGCAGAATCACGATTACTTACTGGAGGAGTGGTATGGCTATAAGCGCAGAACGGGTTGATGAGCACTTCAACGTCAAGCGTTATCAGGTTCAGTATCCCATATCGGCCTACACGTTTCCCCGTGAGGCCCTTATCCATCAGGTGCAGTTTGACGACGAACGTATGCACGTAGAGTTGACTGATGGAAGGGTGCTGTCTATACCGCTGTGGTGGATCCCCACGCTATATAATGCGGCGCCTGAAGAGCGAGAGAAGTATGAGATCAATCAGAGCCGGACCATGATCATCTGGGATCCGGACAAGTGCGCTATCAACGACGAGTTGTGCATCGCTGATTATCTAGGCCCATGTAGAGAGGAGACGTAAGTATCTAG
>JBHHXF010000664.1:0-2397 GCA_046756905.1 Anaerolineae bacterium
CCAGACCTGGTGGACGTCTTCGTGCCTGGAGCGGCCCTGGCGACGCGGGCGGGGGCCTTCGTGGCCGGGAAGGCTATGTCACGGGCCGAAGCCCGAGGGATCGACTGGCTGGAAAGGCTGGAGAAGCTGACACAACGCCGTCAGGAGAAAGGTCTGGCCGGCAGCACAGCCATCAACCAGAGCAATATCTTCGAGCAATACGTCAATGTGCTGGTTGCCCTGGCAGCGCAGCAACCGTTGCTGCTGATCATCGATGACCTGCAATGGGCCGACGCCGCATCTATCGGCCTGCTGTTCCACCTGGGCCGGCGTATAGAGCAGAGCCGCATCTTGCTACTGGGTGCATACCGGCCCGACGAGATAGCGCTGGGCCGGCGCGGTGAGCGTCATCCGCTGGAGAAGGTCCTGGCCGAATTCAAGCGCTACTTCGGGGACATCTGGGTTGGTCTGGGGCAGGCTGGGGAGACCGAGGGCCGTGAGTTGGTGGATGCCTTGCTGGATGCCGAGCCTAACCGGCTGGGAGAGGCATTTCGGCAGGCGCTGTTCCGGCACACCGGCGGGCATCCACTCTTCATCATCGAGTTGCTACGGGACATGCAAGAGCGCGGGGACCTACTACATGACGATGAGGGGCTGTGGGTCGAGGGGCCGGCGCTGGACTGGAGAAGGCTGCCGGCCCGGATCGAGGGCGTGATTGAGGAGCGGGTCGGTCGGTTGGAGGAGGAACTGCGGGAGACCCTCTCGGTGGCCGCCGTGGAGGGCGAGGACTTCACTGCCCAGGTCGTGGCCCGGGTCCAGGAGACCCAGGAACTACGATTGCTGCGAGAGCTGTCGCGGGAGCTGGAGAAGCGTCACCACCTGGTGCGTGAGCGCGAGGAGGTGCGGGTCGGTCGCCAACGCCTGACGCACTATCAGTTCGCCCATGTCCTGTTTCAACAGTATCTGTACAACGAGCTCAGCGCCGGGGAGCGCCGGCTGCTGCACGGCGCGGTCGCCGAAGTGCTGGAGGAACTGTACGAGGGCCGCACCGAGGAGATCACGGTGCAGTTGGCGCGCCACTACGCCGAAGCCGGCGAAGAGGACAAGGCGATGGGCTACCTGGTCCAGGCGGGGGACCGGGCGCGCCGGCTGTACGCCAACCAGGAGGCTTTGAGCTACTACCAGCAGGCGTTGGCGCTGGCTGAGGGGACGGACGGCTATCACGACATCCTGGCACGGCGGGCGAAGGTTCTGCTGGACATGTTCCACGGCCAAGAGGCGGCCAACGACTACGAACGATTGCTCACCAGCACCAGGCAAAGCGGGGACCGAAAAGGTGAGCTTGAATCACTGCTTGGTCTTGCGTCGGCCACGTACGCGATCGCGCTCGGCGAACCAGGTCTGGCGCCGGAATCTCTCAGGTTTTATGAGCAAGCGTATGCCCTGGCTCGTGAACTCGGTGACAAGGTGTGCATGGTCCGAGCTCTGGTGCCAACTGTGTGGTTTACAGACTACTGGCCTGAATACTGGGACCAGGCTGTTGCCAACGTCGAAGACGCGTGGGCCCTCAGCCAGGAGGTCGGAGATGAAGAGTTGATCATTGAGAGCATGATGGCCCGGGCGCACCGAGACCTGGCATCCATTGAGGAAGTGGAGGAGCTACTGACCCAGCTTGAGTCGCGCCATGATCTGTCCCGGCTCAAGGACGCCTATTTTCGCCTCACGTGGCGGCATCTCTTCGCCGGCAATTTCGCCAGGTGTGTCGAATGTTGCGATGCCAGCATAGACCTGGCGGCAAAGCTCGGAGCGCCCCCGGTAATGTACTCGACCATCAAAGCCCTGGCTCTCCTGGGCCTCGGCCGCTACGACGCGGCCTGGGAATCTCTGCAACAAGAGATCGCAGACGAAGAGTACCCGTTGGGAAGGGCCCTCAAACACTTTGGAACGGGGATGTACTATCTGGAGTTGCTGGCATACGGGGAAGCAGCCACAGTTTTCGAGGACACTGTTGAGCAGGCAAAACGAGTGGGGCGGTCCTGGCTGACCCCCTGGGCGCACGCAGAACTCTCCAGATGCCTGCTCCGCAGCGGACGACTTGACGAGGTGAATCTGGACTGGACTACCCAGGGCCTGGCGAGTACAGATACAACGCTGCCGGCAGACGTGCCACACGTGCTGGGAGAGATCGCTCTTTTCAAGGGGAAACTGGACGAGGCTCTACGGCAGGCGGAAAAAGCTTGCGCTGAAGCCGAGGCGCACGGTTGGAGACCTGCTCATGTATCCGCGTTGGAACTGCGGCTGCGGGTCCTGCTCCAACTGAACAGGCCAGGAGAGGTGATCCCGCTGGCCGATAAGGGGATCCGAATAGCAGAGGAGATGGCGTATCGGCCGCTGATATGGCGCGTCCGGGCGGCAAAG
>JBHHXF010000665.1:0-2393 GCA_046756905.1 Anaerolineae bacterium
CTACGGCTCCACGTACAAATATTGCACAACCAACCGGCGATCCAAGTCCAGGAAGTCATTCAGCGTGAACGGCTGCGCCGGGCGCGCCAGTTGGAACATAAACACATCCCACACCGATGGCCGCCGGCGATACTCGATAATCCGTGGCTCCCCTCTGATGCCGCCAAGATTGGCAGCCGTCTGGACGGCATCCGGCAGGTTGCCCAGATCATCGATCAGGCCCAATTCCAACGCCTGCCGGCCCGTGTAAACCCGACCATCCGCCAACTGGCGAACCTCGTCGCGGGTCATGGATCGCCCTTCTGCCACCACACCCACAAACTGGTCATAGGCCTCGTCGATGATCGCCTGCCACAGCGCCCGTTCCTCTTCGGTCATCTCGCGGAAGGCGCTGCCGGCGTCTTTCAACTTCCCGCTCTTGATGACCGTGACATCGACCCCCACCTTTCCGAGCAAATCCTGCGTGTTCATGACCGTGGCGATCACGCCGATGGAGCCGGTGAGCGTGGCCGGGTTGGCCATGATTCGGTCAGCGCCGGCGGCGATGTAGTATCCGCCCGACGCGGCCAGCTCGCCCATGGAAGCGACCACCGGCTTGTCGATCTCGTCGCGCAGCGCCTGGGAGATTTCATCTGAGCCGACAACGCTGCCTCCAGGGCTGTTGATGCGCAGCAGGATCGCTTTCACATCGAAGTCCTTCTCGGCCTGGCGCAGTTGGTCGATGATCTGCTTCGAGTACGCATTCCCGTCGGTGACGAAGGGGCTGGATGGCTCGCCGCTCAGGATCACCCCCTGGACGTGAATGATGCCCACCGCCGGCCCCGTTCCCACGCTGGGGAAGCCCGCAGTGCCGGCTGTCGGCTCAACCTCGGGCGCCAGCCTTCCGATGAGCGCAAAACTTCCGAAGAAGAAGATAGTACACAGAAATACCACTCCGAGGGATCCGACTACGCAGCCCAGCATCAGGTACGGCCAACGCCTTGGTCGCAGTTCGTTCATGATTCGTTACCTCCAAGCAATCGCAGGAATCGCCGTTTGCCGACCTGCAAGACGTGCTGTTGTCCGTCGGGTGCAACTTCGGCGTCGATGTTGGTCACGCGCTGATCGTCCAGGCGGACGCCGCCCTGTTGGATCAGCCGGCGGGCCTGGCTTTTGCTGGGGGCCAGGCCGGCTTCGGCCATAATGTCCACAATCTTCGCCGGTTCAGCCAGGTGGTACGCCGGCATCTCCGTCGGGGTCTGGCGCTGCTGGAAGACGCGTTGGAAGTGCCCCTCCGCTGCCTGAGCCGCGTCATCACCGTGGAAGACGGAGACGATCTCTCGGGCCAGCTCCATTTTGACGTCGCGGGGATGCCGCTGGCCGCTTTCCAGGTCGCTCTCGATCTCAGCAATCTGGGTCGGTCCGAACCGCGTGACCAGTTCAAAGAATTGAATCATCACGTCATCTGGCAGACTCATGACCTTGCCGTACATCTCCGCCGGCGGCAGTGCGATGGCGATGTGGTTGCCCAGGCTCTTGCTCATTTTGACTTTGCCGTCGGTGCCCGGCAATATGGGCACGATGATAGCGATCTGCGGCTGCTGGCCGAAGGCCTGCTGGAGCTTGCGGCCGGCGGTCACGATGTTGAACAGTTGGTCCGTGCCACCAATCTGCACATCCGTCTCCTGGGCAACGGCGTCGTAACCCTGCATCAGGGCGTAGAAGAACTCGTGCAGGAAAATGGGCTGGCCGGCCTGCTGGCGTTTGGCGAAGTTCTCGCGCGCCAGGAACTGCTGCACCGTGAAGTTCGATGCCAGGTTGATGAGGTCGGCGAAGGAGAGCGGGCTCAACCAATCGGCGTTGTAGCGTATGCGTGTCTTCTCGCGATCCAGAATCTTGAAAGCCTGCTCGGCGTAGGTCTGCGCGTTAGCCTCGATCTCTTGGGGCGTCAACTGCGGCCGCGTCTTGTCCTTGTCGCTGGGGTCGCCGATCAGACTGGTGAAGCTGCCGATTAGGAAGGTGCAATCGTGGCCCAGTTCCTGGAACTGCCGCAGCTTCTGCATGGGAACAGTGTGTCCCAGGTGCAGGTCCGTGGTGCGCGGGTCCACACCCAAGTAGACTTTTAGGGGCCGGCCGGCTGCCTGGGCCTCTGTAAGTCGATCTCGCAGCTCGTGCTCCATGGCATCGCGGAGCTCCGGGCTGCCGTATTCGGTTCCCTGCATCAGGATGGCGATCTGCTCGTCGATGGATTTGGGCATCTCTCTCCTCACTCACTTGCGGGTGTTGTTTCTCAGTCTATTATCAGTACCTGGGAAAATTCGCTCCAGGCGGGTCCGAGACCCGCCGATTTGACCGGTCACGGACCGGTCAAGAGCTAAAATTCTCATCTACTGATTATACATGAAGCTTCAGAA
>JBHHXF010000666.1:0-2391 GCA_046756905.1 Anaerolineae bacterium
GGGTTCGTGCCACGTTGGGCCAGGCCAACCACGTTGCCATCCGGGTCGTATACCGCCGCCAGCACCGCCCCCCAGGGTTTGCGTGCCGGCGGATACTTGACGGCGGCACCCAACGCCTGGAACCGCTCAAAGGTCGCTTCCAGATCATCCACCTCGAACCAAAGAGAAATGGCTCCCGGATAGTCCGACGCCGGCTCCTCCACTAGATCAAAGCCAAGATATACACCAGGCAGGTTAAAGCCCAGGTGATCGTCTCCAGTGGCTGCCGGCTCACCAAGTTCCAAGCCCTGGCCGTAGAAATCAGCCAGTTTCCTCAGCCGTGTGGTCTGGATGATGACGGTGTGTAGAATGGCATTTGTAGAGTTTTGAGAGTGGCTCATCAGCAAAAGCTCCAAAGCTATACGAAACAGATGTTCGACGAGATTATAGTCAAAGACGGGATGCCTGTCAATGCGGGGTGGTGGCCGCACGCCGGCCCACTTTCTTTTTTGTCGGTCTGTCGGAGGCGTGCTATACTCAGCATCTGTGAATGTTCTCCGATGTGACACCATCGGGTAGTCACGTCCTATAGCTTGATTGGATGGTGGTCATCATGCCCAGAGTTCACGCCAATGGAATCGACATCCACTACGAGACCACCGAAGCCGGCCCCCCGCTGCTGCTGATCGCCGGCGTCGGCTACGGCCTGTGGTTCTGGTACAAGATTGTCCCGAAACTGGCCGAGCACTTCCAGGTGATCACCTTCGACAACCGGGGCGCCGGCCAATCCGACAAGCCAGACGGTCCCTACACCGTCCCCATGATGGCTGCTGATACTGCCGGCCTGTTGGATGCACTGGGCATCCGCGAGGTGGCCGTGGTGGGCCACTCGCTGGGCGGATACATCGCTCAGGAGTTGGCGCTGAGCCGGCCGGAGTTGGTCGGCCAACTGATTCTGGCGGCGACGAACCACGGCGGCCCCAACGCCATCCCGATCACGCCCGAGGCGCTGGAGGTTCTGACAAATCGCGAGGGCGACCCGCTGGAGCTGATCAGGCGGGGGATTGCCATTGCCGCTGCCCCCGGCTTCGCCGAGCAGCAGCCCGAAGTCGCGCAAGAGTTGCTGGAATACCGCCTGACCAATCCCGTGCCGCCGGCCCAGTATCAGGCCCAGGTGATGGCCGGCGAAGCCATGATAACGACTAGCTACGAAGACCGGCTCCACGAGATTCACGTGCCGACCCTGATACTCTTCGGTGAGCACGACAAAGTGGTGCCGCCGGGTAACGCTGAATTGCTCGCCAACAAGATCGCCGGCGCTCAAGTGAAGATCCTGGCCGGCGTGGGACACATCTTTCCCGTTGAAGACCCGGCTGCGAGTGTCGCCGCTCTTCTCAATTTCCTGACTGAGAGTGGATCATGAGCCGCTACGCGCAAATCCTCAGCACCGGGCGCTACATCCCGGAAAAGGTGATCACCAACGACGACTTGAACGCGATGCTGGGGGAGAAAGTCGGGAACTGGCTTGTGGAAAACGTCGGTATCCGCGAACGTCACGTCATGGCCGACGACGAGACCACCTCCGACATGATCGTAGCGGCCTCGCGCCAGGCGTTGGAGCGGGCCGGCCTCGCCCCCACAGACCTGGATCTGATCATCATCGCCACTGACACGCCAGACTACATCAGTCCAGCCACGGCGTCGGTGGTGCAGGGCAGGCTGGGTGCGGACAGCGCCGGCACCTTCGACATCAACTGCGCCTGCGCAGCCTGGGTCACGGGCATGGATATGGCTGCCCGCTACATCGCTACCGATCCCGACTACCGGCACATTTTGGTGGCCGGCGGCTATGGCATGACCAAATACGTTGATTGGACCGACAAGTACACCTGCACCCTGTTCGCCGACGGAGCAGGAGCCGTCGTGGTGGGTGCCGGCGACGAGCCGGGCTTCCTGGCCGGCAAGCTGATCGCCCGAGGCGAGTATCACGATGCGCTGGGGATCTACACCGGCGGCACCTACCGTCCGGCCACGCCGGAGAACGTCGCAGAGTACGGCAAGCCGGTGGTGCAGTTCGTCAAGAAGTTCCCGGCGACGTTCAACTCCGACAACTGGCCACTGCTAATCCGCGCTGCGGTCGCCAAGGCCGGCCTGTCCCTGGACAACATTGACTTCTTCCTGTTCACCCAACTGAACCTGCGGACCATCGAGCAGGTCATGGACAGGCTAGACCAGCCGATGAGCAAGACCCACTGGGTTATGGACAAATGGGGCTACCTGGGTTCGGCCTGCATCCCAGCCGCGCTGGACGATGCCTTGGAGCGAGGTATCGGCCCGAAGCATGGAGACAACGTCGTATTCTGCGCCTCGGGCGGGGGAATCGCTATTGCGGCTACAGTATGGCGATGGACG
>JBHHXF010000667.1:0-2389 GCA_046756905.1 Anaerolineae bacterium
TGGTTCAACTGGATGGCGACGCGAGCCGATGAATCGGCGTGCACGGCCTCGACAATCTGCGCCCACGCTTCCACGTGCTCGGGGCAGTACATGCCGGCGCACCCAGGCGTGATGCGCCCTTCAGGCGACACGGCCGTTGGTTCGGTCAGGATCAGGGCAGCGCCGGCGAGGGCGAGCCGGCTGAGCTGGTCCGTATGAGCCTCGCCGGGCGCCCCGTCCGTCGCCGCGTACATCGGCGCAGCCGCCAAAGCGACGCGGTTTGGCAGAGTCATCTCGCGGAGCCTGAGTGCTGTAAGCATGGGCGGAGGCGCAACGACGGTTCCACCCCCCCTCAGTCCCCCCCTGTCAGGGGGGGAGGTGGCAGCGAACCAGCGATCGACGTTATCGACGTAGTAGGGGTCGCGAAGCCGGAGGTTGCCGTACGAGAGACGGCCGCTGCGGGTGAGCAGGTGAAAGGTGAATTGCATGGGATCAAGGTGCAGGTATCGGCGCACATTTTCGAAGTAGGTGCGGCTTTCGTGGGCGGACGCTTGCAGAGCCTCGACCCGTGGCCGGCGCTCCAGTTCGTAGTCGCTGAGGGCCGTTTCCACATCGTCGTGCCGCTGGAAAGCCTTGGCCAGGGCAATCGCATCCTCCATGGCCAGCTTCGTTCCCGAGCCGATGGAGAAATGGGCCGTGTGGGCCGAATCGCCCAGCAGGACGATGTTCTCGTGCCGCCACGCCTTGTTCCGCACGGTGACGAAGTTGATCCAGCGGGACTTGTTTGACATCAAGCCGTGGCCGCCGAGTTGGTCCGCGAAGAGGTCCTCGCAGTAGGCAATGCTTGCAGCCTCGCCTGCCTGATCCAGGCCGGCCCGCCGCCAGCTCGCTTCGTCGCACTCGACGATGAAGGTGCTGGTGTAGCCATCGAAGGGGTAAACGTGGGCCTGGAACAGCCCGTGTTCGTTTTCCTGAAAGATGAAGGTGAAGGCGTCGAACGGCTTGTGGGTGCCAAGCCAGATGTATTTCGCCCGTCCGGCTTGCAGGCCAGGCTTGAAGACGTGGGCATAGGTTTCGCGGACCACGCTGTTGATCCCATCGGCGCCGATGAGCAAGTCAAAATCCGCAAACTCGGACAGGTCCGTGACCTGGGTCTCGAACCGGATGTCCACACTCATCTCCGCGCAGCGTCGTTGCAGGATGTTGAGCAGGCTCGTGCGTCGCAGGCCGGCAAAGACATGGCCACCGCACCGGATGCGTTCGCCACGATAGTGGACATCGATGGCGTCCCAGATCACAAAGCTGTCTGTGATCTCCGCGTAACTCTTGTAGTCCGCTTCGCGGAAGGACGCCAGCGTCCGATCCGAGAAGACAACCCCCCAGCCGTACGTCGCCCCCGGCGGATTGCGCTCGAAGACAGTGATGTCATGGCTGGGGTCCACTTTTTTCAGCAACAGGCCGGCGTACAGGCCGGCCGGCCCTCCACCGATGATGAAAACCCTCACAGAAACTCCTCTACTCTCGCAATATGCAATACGCAATACGCAGTACGCAATACGTAATCTTATTGCGTACTGCGTATTGCGTACTGCGTATCAGGTGTCACTCAGTCCACTCACAATCTCAGCTAAACGGTCAAGCTGCTCGATGTTGGCGACAGTGGGCAGCAGGACCAGCTCGTCGCAGCCGGCCTCCGCGTAGCCCCGAATGAACTGGGCGATAGCCTGGGGTGTGGTGAGCAGGCCCTCTGCAACCTTCTCGGCAAACGGACCGGCGAAGGCGTAGTAGTCCAGCAGATATTGCCGGCCGGCCTCGGACGCCTCGTCGCCCAGGGCGAAGTAGCCCTGCGCCCACAGGCGAGGCCGGCCCGGACGCCCGGCATCCGCCCAGGCCGCCCGCGCTCTATCAGCCGCACGGGAGAATACTCTGGGCGGGCCGCCGCCGTGGACGTAGCCATCGGCATAGCGCGCCACGCGAGCGAAGGCCAGGTCGTTGAGGCCGCCCACCAGCAGTTCCGGGCCGCCGGGTTGCGCCGGCCGGGGGCCGACAGTCTCGTCCTCCCAGTAGTCTCGCAGGGCAGCCAGTTGCTCCGACAGGCGCCGGCCACGCCCACGCGGATCCACGCCGGCGGCCGCGTAGTCCTCGGTGCGCGCCCCGACGGCCAGACCCAGGGTCAGCCGGCCCCCTGACAGGGCATCGAGGGTAGCAGCGGCTTTGGCCAGCAGCACGGTGTTGCGCAGAGGGCTGACCACGACCATGGTGACCAGCCGAACGCGCCGGGTGACGCCGGCGACGGCCGCCAGGGTGGTCAGCGGCTCATAGCAATCGTACACGATCCGGTCCAGGACGCCCAGGCTGGAGAACGGCCCCTCCTCAGCCTGGCGCGCCCATTCGAGGATGAGGTCGCCGG
>JBHHXF010000668.1:0-2382 GCA_046756905.1 Anaerolineae bacterium
TGCCCCTGACCCGTCCCACGATTGTTTGCTGCCCCTGAGTTCCCCTGAGTTCCTCCGAGTTCCCCCGAGCCCTGCCCCTGTGCCTGCTGTTGCTCCTGCCCAGACTGGCCGGCTCTGGCGACCGCCTGCCGGCTGTCCTGCAATTCTGTAACCGCGCGCGCGATAGCCTGCTGTAGATCCTGGTCGCGCTGGGCACGGGTGAGGGCTGCCTGGGCGGATTGCGCGGCCTGCTGGCCGGCCTGGGCATCGCCCTGTCGAGCAGCCTCGGCCAGGGAGGAGAGGGCATCTGCTAAAGCGGCATCCGTGGTGGCGGACTGGGCGGCCAGTCGGTCCAACTGCTGGGCCAGGCCGGCCTGTTGGGTGGGGGTCATGCCGGCCAGGGCTTCGGCCAGTTGATTGAGAGCTTCCTGGGGGGTATTAGATGGCTGGTTGGCTAGTTGGCTGGATGGCCCTTCGACAAGCTCAGGACGGCGCTGGATGGCCAGTTGGCTCAGTTGGGTGGCCAGGGATTGGAGCGCGGCCCGTTTGGCGCCGGCCTGGGGGTCCAGTTGCCGGCGCAGGGACTCTTCGGCGGTGGAGATGTCCGCCAGAGCCTGCTCCTCGACGCCTGGGTTCTCGCGCAGTTCACGCGCCAGCTCGGCCAACTGGCGCAGCAGCTCCTCGCGCTCCTGGGACGTGGGCGTCGTTTCCCGACGCAATTCCTCCCGCAGTGTCTCGACCTGCCTGGCCTGCTCCTGCGTAGTCTGGCGTACCGCTGCTCGATGTTCCAGCACAGCGTCCATCGGGTTGGGGAGCAGCAACAGGAGCAACACAGCGGCAGCGGCCAGGCCGGCCCACCGCAGCGCGCGACCATCGACCGTCAGCCCAATCTCCCGCCGGGGGTTGATGCGCCGCGCCGTGGACAGCGCATCGTTCCACTGGCGTTCAACCAGCTCCCCCCGAGCTCCCTGCGCGGCCAGTTCCAGTGCCGTGGACAGCCGCTCCTTGAGTCCCAGCATGACGTCGGTCCGCCGCGCAACGGTCGAGAGGGGCAGAGGACGAACCAGTGTGTAGCCGATGACGGCGATTAGCCAGATCAGCAGTGGACCTGCGGCCCAGCGCCACAGGTGCTCGATGGGCCGCAGCCGGCCCGCGATGAGAACGAGGCCGGCAGTTGCCAACCCCAGCCACAGCGTGCGGGTCGCGAAGATCAGGCTGTCGCGCGACCGCAGCCGCCGGCCAATGGCACGCAGCGGCGGGTTGAGGGGTGTGTCGCGCGGATCGACAGGAACCCGGCGGTAGCCTGGCACTGTCATGGCGCATCCTCCGGCAGGACAGCCGGCGTCGGCATGGACGGGGGCGGATACGGAACCGGCACTGCGCGCTCGATCATCACCGGTGGGGCCGGCGCCGGTACAACGATCCCTTCGGCCTCGCCGGCCAGCGGCTGAGCCAGTACGTATCCACCAATCACGAAGACAACTAGCAACAGGATCACCACCGCTGCGCCCAGCCGGCCAATCTGCCAGCGGCGCGTTGGCTTGACCAACTGAGTGCTGACGAGGTACAGAATCACCGACAGGGCGCTGTAAAGGGAAAGGGTAAAGTGCCAGGTTGGCCGAGCTGTGGTCAAACCGCGAGCCTGCCCGGATATTATACTCAGATCACCGGCCAGCAGACTGAACGGGATACCAATACTGAATGGGCCACCCTGAGGCGTTGCTTCAGCCAGGACCGATGCCATGCCGGCGAATGGGTTCAAAAACAGGATCGCGCGTGGAGGCAGATCATTCTGAATGATCCCCCACGCCACGAATACGAACAGCGTGGCAACGCTCAACAACAGCAAAAAGCTGTAGCTGAGCACGGTCGCACGGGCGGTGCGGCCGGTTAGCGCCGAGAAGAACTGGCCCACTACACCAAAGGTGATGGCCGTCACCACCAGTATCAGCAGCGCTTTCAAGGCGTCAGCCGGCGCGACCCCACCGAATACGAAGACCAAGCTTGCCAGAGGGATAGCCGCAAAGATGAGGAGCAACACATAGCTCATAGCCGAGATCAGCTTGCCCCACAGAATCGTGCGCGGCTTCAGCGGCGTGGCGACCAGCATCTCGTAGGTCAGGTTCTCGCGCTCGCCGCTGATGGTACCGGCGGTCAGTGCCGGCGTGATAAATAGCACCAAGAACAGCTCTAAGAATGCCAGGCCGGCGAAGAGCGTCTGTCCGATGGCCGCGCTCATCAGCCCACTAGCGTTATTCTGCATCGCCGTCCCTACGATCCGGTACAGTCCATAACTGACCAGGCTCAGAATTAGCAGGAACGCTGTCAGGATCGCAAAAGCCCGCCCGCCGCGCATTCTTGAGCGAAGCTCTTTGATGATGACGGGGTTGGAGATTAGAGATT
>JBHHXF010000669.1:0-2380 GCA_046756905.1 Anaerolineae bacterium
ACAATGGACCTGGCCATCATGATCGAGGGGCAGAACGGGCTGAACTGGCCGCGCTGGCAGCGCATCGCAGCGGCCGTCGAAGACCTGGGATTCGCCGGCCTCTACCGCTCCGACCACTACACCAACATGAACCCGCCCGACCTGGACTCGCTGGAACTGTGGGTCTCGCTGACCTGGCTGGCGACCAACACGCAGCGCATCGAGTTCGGCCCGCTGGTATCGCCCGTCTCGTTTCGCCATCCAACGCTGACGGCGCGGATGGCTGCGGCAGTGGACGACCTGTCGGGTGGTCGCCTGACGCTGGGGCTGGGGGCCGGCTGGCAGGAACGGGAGCATCGCAACTACGGTTGGGATTTGCTGGATATACCCCAGCGCTTTGACCGCTTCGAGGAAGGTCTGGAGGTCATCACGCGCCTGCTCGGGAGTGATGCCCCCGTCAGTTTCAGCGGCCACTATTATCGGCTCAACGACGCGATTCTGCTCCCCAGGCCGCAGCGTGCCGGTGGTCCGCCCATCCTCATCGGCGGCAGCGGTCCCAGGCGAACGCTGCCGCTGGTGGCTCGCTATGCCGTGGAATGGAACGCCGGCTTCGTCCCAGCGACCAGATTCGCTGAACTCAACGCCCGGCTGGACGAGCTACTCCTGGCCCGTGGCCGGCAGCCGACCGATGTCCGCCGCTCCCTGATGACCGGCCTCATCTTTGGCCGCGACGATGCTGAGGTGCGGCAGAAGCTGGATGCGCGCGGCCGCACGGCTGACGAATTGCGCAGACTCGGGGTCGTCGTGGGCACGGGGACCGAGATTGTGGATCAACTGGAGCACTTGGCCGAGGCCGGCGTGCAGCGGGTGATGCTGCAATGGCTCGATCTGGATGATCTGGATGGGCTGGAGGCCTTGGCGCAGGCCGTGTTGTAGCAACTATCACAACTGCCCGGAGTCACCCCAGTTTTCCAGCAGCTTCTGGTATTCCGGGTCTTCGTATCGCTCCAGAGAGAAGGCCGGCGCGTAGTGCGGCAAATTCCCACCGGTCACGTGCGCCGCCAATAACTCGCCCGCGGCACAGGCCGCCATCTCGCCAAAGCCCGACAGCGCACCGATCACGTAGGCTCCCTCAACCGGCAGTGGCCCGACCAGGGGGCGATTCTCCTGCGTTTTGGTGTAGTAACCGCCGTCTACCACCGGCCTGGGCGCCCGCTCCAAATAGGCCGACAACCCAGGAATCATTACAGACAGCCCGCGCAGCGCAATCTCGGGATAGAGCGGATCCGTCGCGAAGGGGAAAACGGGCTCCACCGGCTCGACGTCGTAGGTCCACAGGATGAGCAAAACCGTGCTATCGGCGCCGCCTTCCGGGCGTGCGTGAACTCCCGCCGGCAAAGTCCCCAGCAGCCAACGCGTCTCCTCGGACTCGGCCAGCATGGCGCGCTCCTCCTCCGACCAGGGCAGGTCTGTCGGATCGGTCCAGATGAGCAAGGGCGCATCGCGCGCCACGACGCCCAGGTGATCATTGAAAGCAATCTTGGTGTGCAATTCGCAGAACACCGGCAGATCCACTCCAACCATGCGCCCGACATCTTTCAGGAAGGGGCCGGCTGCATTGACGAAGTTGCGGGTCGAGACGGCAGCCGGCACGCCAGGACCGCTCAATCGAACCGCCTGCACCCGACCGCCGGCCACCTCCACGTCTTCCACGCGGGCATTCACGAACCGTACCCCGTGCTCCCGCGCCTGCTCCAACAGGTACATCCCCAACTGCTGCGCGCTGAACCAGCCGGCCCGCCGCGCGTGAATTACCGCCACAGTGCGCTCCGACAGATAGGGGAACTGCTCTCGAATCAGGCGGGGGTCCAGGATCAGGTCCGAGCCGGTGGGCATGCCCTCAAAGCCTTGAGGTGGAGCCGGCACGTACTCTGGGTCGCCGGCCTGGCCGGTGTGGAAACGGAGCGGGCCGGCTCCCAGTTCGGCAGCCTCGCGGCCCGTCCGCTCGAACTCCGCGATTCGCGCCGGATCGGCGGTGGCGAAAAGGTAGCCCCGTCGGTTCAGGTGAAACCGGTTGTTGCTTTCCTGGGCTAATTCCTCCAGAATGTCGATACTGCGGTTCATCAGGCTGACCATGGCGTCGCCCGGCCCAGGCCACCAGTTGCGATAGCACTCGGTAGACTTGTCGCTGGTCAGCGTGAGCGGCGCGCGCTCATCGACCAGCACCACCTCCTTGACGCCATGCCGGACGGCCAGGTGGTATGCGGCGGAAACGCCGGCAATGCCGGCCCCGCAGATGAGAACATCAGCCGTTGAATAGGCCATACGTTTTCTCCTCACATGCGTACTCGTAGCTGGGAACAGTATAGCACCAGCGAGCAACACAGACAAGCGCAAAACG
>JBHHXF010000670.1:0-2368 GCA_046756905.1 Anaerolineae bacterium
GCGGGTCTGGCTCACCATCGGCTGTGGCGGGTAGACCTCGTCGCCGGGCCAGCCGGGCACGAACTCCATCTTACCCAGGGCGCCGAAGTCGAACATCGAGTTGTCGGAGACGATCATGTCGTCGCTGCCCCGGACCCAGAGTATGGGCGGCTTGGGCTGGGTGGCGATCAGGGCCGGCACGTCGTCCAGGACATATTTCGGCGAGCCGGCGTTAATCGGCCCCCACTTGCCTGGGGCGACGTTGGGCCAGTTGGGCGACGGTACAAAGTCGCCCGGATAGCGATCGTCGCCCATCTTCTCCATCAGGGCGGCAGTGAGGAACTCCTCCTCGCGGGCAGCGCGGAAGGGTGGCTTATAGTAGAAGGCGTTGATTACGTTGCGCGGCGAATTCGGATCTTCGTCGCTGCGATCGCCGGCCTTGATCCGTTTCACGAACTCGGGATTGACCACGCCGCCACCGGAGCCGGCGAAGTCATCGTAGCACGGCGTGCCCTCCACGCCTTTGGTGCCGCCGAAGCCGTAGGGCGAGACGGGTGAGACCAGCGTCGCCGACAGGACTTTCTCCGGGTGGTCAATCAGGAAGCGATAGATCACGCCGCCTCCCAGGGACCAGCCGGCCAGGTGCGCCTGCTCAATGCCCAGGGCCGCAAACAGGGCGTCCAGGTCGTCGCTCCAGTCGCGCATGCCGCGCGTGGCATCGATCAACTTGTCTTCCGTCCAGCCGTAGCCGCGCAGGTCGGGGGCAATAGCCCGATAGCCTTGCCCTGAGCTCGCCGAAGGGGCCGGCAGGGCCAGCATCGTTTCCTCCCAGTACGTGGCCGCCGAGAAGTTGCCGTGCAAGAAGACGACTGGTGTGCCGTCCTCCGGCTCGCAACTCAGCACGTGGGTGTTCAGCCGGCTGGTTTGGATCATGCTGGAGGTGATGCCCTCCAGGGTTGGGATGTTGCTCATGGGTTTCTCCATTCTTGAATGACTTGTTGGCTAGATGGCTGGATGGCTGGATGGCTGGATGGCTGGATGGCTGAAGGTTGGGTCGCGAACTGGTTACGCAGTTCGCGCTTGAGAATCTTGCCGGCGCCGGAGAGGGGCAATTCGCTCATGAACTCGACGCTCCGGGGCACTTTGTAGCGCGCCAGGTGATCTCGCACGAAGGCGATCAGCTCCTCTTCAGTTGCCGACGTGCCGGGTTTGAGGACGACGCACGCCTTGCCGGCCTCGCCCCACTTCTCGTCGGGTACTCCGATGACGGCGCACAAATGGACAGCAGGGTGTTTGTAAAGCACAGCTTCGATCTCGGTCGGGTAGACGTTTTCGCCGCCGCTCACGTACATCTCTTTCTTGCGGTCCACAATGTAGAAATACCACTCCTCATCATACCGGGCCAGGTCGCCGGTGTGGAACCATCCTTCATCGTCCGCTGCCTGGGCTGTGGCTTCCAGATTGTTGAAGTAACCGGAGCAGTACGACGGTCCCTTGAGCACCAGTTCGCCGACCTCGTCTGGCCCGAGGGGGTTGTTGTCATCGTCCACGACGCGGGCATCGACGAAGAAGTTGGGCCGGCCAATGCTGCCGGCCTTGCGGATGGCATCCTCTGGAGCCAGGGCAAAGATGCCAGGGCCAAACTCGGTCATGCCAAAGCCTTGCTTGAACCGAACGCCCTTCTCCCGGGTGTACTTCTCTACCAGCGGCACCGGCAACGGCGCGCCGCCGCTGGTACAGAAGCGCAGAGAGCTGAGATCGGCCGTCTCCCAGTTGGGGGCCTGGGTCAGCATCTGGTACATGGTGGGCACGCCGGCAAAGATGGTCACGCGCTCCCGCTCGATCAGTTCCAGCACTCGCGCCGGCTCGAACTGGCGCATCAGGATCGTGGTCCCTCCAAAGATGACCTGCGGCAAGGTGTAGACGAACAACCCACCGGTATGAAACATGGGAAAGACATTTAGGTAAATGTCATTGTGGGTCACATCGTGGATGACGGTGTTTAGGGTGTTCCAGGCGATCATGCGGTGGCTGACCATGGCGGCTTTCGGCTGGCCGGTGGTGCCGCCGGTGAAAATGAGGGCAGCGGTGTCCTCGGCTCCCAGGGATTCGCAGGCGACAGGGGTGGGCTTTGCTGATTGTAGCGATGTTTCGTAGTGGAGACTGCGGGGGATGCCGGCGCCCTCGATATGGAGGTAACTGCGTATTGCGTACTGCGTATTGCGAAACTCAGCTTCCAGTAGAGCCACGTTGTCTTTGAAGTCATCGGAGTAGATCAGAGCTTTGGGTTGGGTGTTTTGGATGATGCCGGCCAGTTCCCGCCAGTGGAGTCGCCAGTTGAGGGCAGTATGAAGGGCGCCCAGCTTGGCGCAGGCGAAGAAGCAGTCCA
>JBHHXF010000671.1:0-2361 GCA_046756905.1 Anaerolineae bacterium
GTAATTGTTTAGCGTCCGCTGGCTCGTCGTTCGAGGTAGCCTACCCGTTTAACGAAGGTCTCCAGGCGTTCGGGAAGTCGTAGTCTTGGCTCGTCGACGCCGCGAGCCTCGGCCAGAGCAAGAAAGGCATCGGCGAGCAGGCGCACGACGCGCTGGACCGGCGCTCCAGAATCCAGTTGCAGCTGCATCGCGTTGATCAGGGCGACGAACTGGCCTTGGCTGTCGAGGTCCAAGCGCACGATCGAGCGTTCGATGGCCTCGGTGAGCCGATAGGCCTTGTCGTCGATCTCGAGGATGACGCACCTCCTCCTGCACCGGACCGGTGCAGGACGTGCCCGAGTGTATCGCAGGTGGATGTGCGTTGGTGAGCGGTTCAGTGCCGGCCGGTCGGATTCAGCATCATGGGCGCCAGGTTGGGCGGTCGCTGCCAGTGCAACATGAGGGCGAACAGCCCGAGCGGATCGCGTCCCTGCTGGTGGCAGGTGCGCAGCACCGAGGCCAGGATCTGCTGCGTGTGCGCTCCGGCCCAGGTCCGGTTGCCACCCCAGACCTTGCGCGTGACCACCGCGGGCCGGATCGCCTGTTCCGCCCTGTGGTTGGTCGCCGCGACATCGTCGCGACCGAGGAAGGTGAACAGATAGGGTTGTTCCCGACTCAGGTGTCGAGCAAAGCGCAGGTTGGGCGGATGGGTGATCCGGCCGGTCAGCGTGCGATCCATGCGGGCCGCGAGCCGCCCACGGGCGACGGCCAGACCGTGCGGGGAGAGCTGGCCCGCGGCAAAACGCTCACGCAAATCGAGGGCGGCCAAGAGAACCCGCCGCACCGCATGCGGGAAACGAGCCTGCCCCCGCTCGGCCCAGTCCAGCAGATGCCGGCAGCGTCGGAGCAGATGATCGAGACACGTCTGGTGTTCGGCCTGCTCGAAGCGTCGATAGGGCGCCCAGCCGTCGCGCTCGAGTACGCCCGAGAACTCGGCAGACAGGATCGCTGCGGCCTGGTCGAAGCCACGGCCAGGCTGGATCGCATAGACCGTAACCTCGGCACTGACGAACACCCACAGCCAGTTCAACCGTCCCCCAACCTTCCAGCCCGTCTCGTCTGGGGCGACGACCGGAGAGCCGCGGACGCGCTCGATCAAGCCGCGATAGGTCGGCTCGGCGGCACGAGCCAGCCGTGCGAGGGCCTGGCACACGCCGCCCCGGCTGACGGTCAGGCCGAAGGCGGCCTGAAACAGCGCGACGACCTTGCCGTAGGACAGGCCGAGCCGTTTGTTGAGATCGGCGGCCAGGGCCACGGCGCGAGGGCCGAGGTGCGGAGCGGCGGCGCCGAGGGCTTGGGAGACCTGGCGCGGATGGCGCCCCCGCAGCTTCTTGTAACACCGGCGGCAGTGGCCCAGATGGACCCGGAAGCGGGTCACGTGGGGCCGCACAGGTGGAATCTCCGTCTGGTACTGATCAGCGATCCGGTCGAGTTCGACGTCCCCGCCACAGTCCGGGCAGCCACAGGGCAGCGGGACCTCGACGGTCTCGTCGACGTGGTCCGGGACCGGGCGACGGGCGCGGGGACCGTAGGCCGCTCCGCGGCGGCGACCCGGCCGGCGCGGCTTGCCTTTCGGCCGGCCGCGAGAAAACGGCGCGGCCTGCCGTTTGGCAGAACGCTGGGCCTGCTCGAGCTGCTCTTCGAGCGTGCGAACCCGTTCCCGCAGCTTGTCGTTGTCTCGGCTCAGCCGCTGCACTCGCCGTTCGGCCTGGCGGGCCTGTCGTTGCCAGTGCCGGCAGTCCGGGCAGGCGGTCTGCCGTCGAGCGTTCGATGGGCCGCGTGGCCGTGTGGACATCGCCATGGATTCAGCCTGAGCGCTTGCGGCCCCGGCGTGGCCGGGGCTCGATCCAACGCTGACGGAGCAGCTCGCGGTTGATTGCCGAGACCTCTTCGATGAACTGCCACAGGCGCTGGTAGTTGCGGATCCAGTCCCGAGCCACGGGGACCAGTTCTTCCGGCAGGGTGACCTGCTTGGTCTTGCCGCCGGCGAAGCTGACGCTGAGGTAGGTGGCCGGATGGCCCGCTCCGTCGGAGCAGTGGCAGCCGGGTTTGCCGCAGCGGCGTGAGCGCTCAAACAAGCTCGCCCGTAGGACCCCGTCCAGCGGCGGGAGGGACCGGAGGAGGCGTTGGCGTTGGCGTTCAAGCTGGTGCCTGCGCTTCATTGACTGACAGCTATACCACTGTCAGATACAAATGTCAATCCACCCCGGTGAACGACATGCGGGTACCTGTGGCGAGGGGCTGGACGTTGAGGGAGACTACAGGCGGGCTGAGGACGGCATCTGGACCGCTATAGGCGGGCTCTGGAGGCTAAACAATTAC
>JBHHXF010000672.1:0-2354 GCA_046756905.1 Anaerolineae bacterium
CTCAGGACGCCGCCCTGGCTGTGCGGTCCTGGCCGGACCGGCGTCGACTTCCTGGGGCGATGGTGCATGAGGGTGGATGGACGTTGGGCGGCGGTGTGGCCGGGCGGCTGTTGCGACGAAGGGGACTTGTTGGTGCCGGCATCTTGCAGCGGGGGCGTGGATGGGTGTTTCGCCGGGTGGCCCCGGGGCGGGTTGGCGCTGTGATCGCGTGGTCTGGGTGGGTTTCGGCGGGTGCAGGTTCGGTGTGACGCTGGTGGTGGGCTATGCGGGCGTGTGCGCGTTGCCCTGGTCTGCGGGGATCGGTGTGCGACTGGCCGTTTGGGTCGCGTTGCGGCGGTTGGGGGCGGGCGATGCTTCGGTGCGTGTACGTGGCCGGCCGGTTGGGGCGCGGGACGTGTGGCTTGTCCGTCCGCCTGGTTCGCAGGGTACGGTAGTGTGCGGGTAGCGATGGTGTGCGGTGGATGCCGTTCGGTGGTGGTTGTGGGGTTCTCTGGGTCTCGGCTGCCGGTTTTGCCCGGTGGTGATGGGGCTGGCGGGGGACCGGGAAAGGGGCTTGGACGTGTGGCGCCTGGGTCTGTTGGTGATCCGGGACGCTGGTCAGGGATCGCGGCAAACAGTTGGGGGGTGCACTTCACTTCGAGGGCGGCGACGTGCTGGCAACGGCTGGGGGCATGCAGGAGAGACGGTGCTCGGGGGCGCGTGAGTCCATCCGCCGGCAAATCGGGTGGGTGGGTCACTTCCGCTTCCGGCGTAGTCCCATCGAACAACGGTGAGGCGTCGCCCCCTGCGCGCCTGCCTGTGCTTGCCTGCGCGTTGCCTGCCTGTGCGATGCACGCAGACAGGCGCGCAAGCAGGCCGGCACGGCAGACAGGTACCACGGCGACGCCTCAGTGCGCCGCTCTGCAGGCGCCGGCGCACAAAGTGCGGCCCTCAGCGAGTGGGATCGTAGTGGAGCACCTCGACGATCTCGTACACTCCGTGGACATTGACGAACTCCTCGCGGTGCCGCATCAGGTTGGGACAGCGCCGGCGGGGGGCCACGCCCGGGTCGAAGTGGACGCCGTAGGTCAGGCCGGTGTCCGCGTAAGTGACAAACTCCACTTCCCCGGTGCCGGTCGCCAGCACTTCGCCCGTCTCGGCATCGACGATCCGGATCTGGGCACCCCGATCGACGACTTGCCGATCCAGGTCACAGGTCTCGGACCGGGGTTTGTACGGAGCCAGTCGTACCTTGACCGTCAACTGACGTACGGACCGAGGGACTTCCATGGCCGACCGGCCAACGAGGGGCAGGTACACGTTGGCAGAATCGTCGGCCTGGGCGTGCGACGTTGCGGTGAGCAGTGCGACAGCCACAACTGCCAACACGATAGCAAGACACCTCACCTCTTCGATAACTTTCGAGCGGTACATGGTCTACTCCTTTCGTAAATGCGGGATCGAGCGTGACAATCCGGTGACGTTTCCCGATAGGGCGCCGGCTACGACGTTGGTCAGGTGACGCGCACGTCGATGTCGGGCCGGTAGTGTTGGATCAGCCGGGCCACCAACTGGCGATGGTCGAAGCCGTCGGTGGTCCAGGTGCACAGATACAGCTCATCACGCGGATCCAGGCTCTCCAGCCAGTGGGACACCTGGGCCCAGTTGGCCTCGAGGTGCTGTCGGTAGGCCTCGATGAACGCTTCCTGGGTGATGGGCTCGTGCCTGATGACGACCTCCCCGTTCGGTTTGGTGATCCGTAGTGGGCCGGCGGTGTTGCGTTGGCGAAAGGCCCTGGCCACCTTCCGCGGCGGGGCCAGGAACTTCAGCCGGCCGTGTACCTGGCCGATGTTCCTCGGATAGCTGTTGTCGATGGACAGGACTTGACCAATGCGCTCCTCTTCGAGGGGCAAGCGGTGAAAGGCCGTTATCTTGATCACGAAACACCTCCTTGGGAACCGGGAGCGGGGAGCAAGGGAGCCCATCTCTGTCTCGGCTCCCTTACTCCCGCATAGCCGGCGATATTAAAACGGAATCTCCGCAGAATCCAGGTTCGGCGGAGGGGCCTCTGCGCCGTTGTCCCGACTCTGCCGCCTGGGGCTCAGGAAGCTGACGCGGTGGGCGATCACCTCGGTCACGTATTGGGTCCGGCCGTCCCGCTCGTAGCTGCGGCTGCTCAGCCGGCCCTCCACGCCGACCAGGGCACCTTTCTCGAGGTGCTGCGCGCACGCCTCAGCGGTGGCGTTCCAGGCGACGACCGTGATCCAATCCACCTGGTCGTTGGGGCCGTTGATGGCCACCCGCAGGTTGGTGACCGCGCGTCCACTGGACGTGTAGCGCAGTTCTGGGGCCGCGCCCAGGTTGCCGACGATGGT
>JBHHXF010000673.1:0-2351 GCA_046756905.1 Anaerolineae bacterium
GCGCTGGGAATTGACCTGCGCTCCGTGTGGCCGGCCTACATCGGCCCGCCTCTGGAGATCTTCGAAGACAGCAGTTGGATGGACTGGTGGGGCCTACGCAGAAAAATGATCGGCCCTTTTGAAGAAGTGGTCGCACCGCCGTTGGCGGATGCCCAGACAATCGCAGACGTCGAGGCCCATGCCTGGCCCAACCCAGACTGGTTCGACTACGAAGGGATGCGCCCGTCCTGCCAGGAACTAAGCGACTACGCTCTCGTCATCCGTGATCCAGGGCAGAACGCGACCTGTGTTTTGCGCGTGGCGATGTTCTTGCGCGGCATGGACAACTTCATGCTGGACTTGGTGCTGAATCCCGACCTGGCCCTGGCTATCATCGAACGCGTCGAACGCTTTTATATCGAGTTTGACCGTCACATCTTCGAGACAGTCGGGGACCTGACGGACATCTACTTCATAGCCGACGATGTGGGCATGCAGGATGGCCTAATGATCAGCCCGAAGATGTTCCGCCAATTCGTCGCCCCCAGTCTGCGGCGCTTCATCGGCCAGGCCAAGGAATACGGACAGCGGGTCATGTACCACACCTGCGGAGCTGTGCGCCCGCTGATACCCGATTTCGTCGAGCTGGGCGTGGACATTCTCAACCCCATTCAAACATCTTGCAGAGGTATGGAGCCGGCTGGATTGAAGCGTGATTTCGGCGACATCCTCTGCTTCCACGGCGGGCTCGATATCCAGACGGTTCTCTCCACCGGCACACCCGACCAGGTGCGGGCTGAAGTCGAGCAGTTGATCAATGTCATGGGGCCGGGAGGCGGTTTTATCTTGGCTCCCACTAACAACATCATGCCGGAAACGCCTGTTGAAAACATCGTGGCGCTGTACGAGACGGCCGCGGCGGTGGGCAGGTATCATTGAGCGCTGTCGATGGAGACCCGAATTGCGAATTGTGAATTGTGAATCGCCGCTCAGTTCACAATTGACAATCCACAATTCACAATTACCCAGAGGAGGTTCCTCTCATGTCTTTCGCTACCCAGATTGACATCATGATGATCGGCCACTTTGCCAAAGATCGACTCGTAGTGGATGGTCGGACTGAAACGGCTTCTGGCGGCGCTATCTACTACGGCAGCGTGGCTCTGCGCCACCTGGGCGTGCGCGTAGCCGTGGCCACTCGTCTACACCCCGACGACTTTGCCCACCTGGACGAGATGAAAGCCGCCGGCGTGCAGGTATTCGCCACCCCCGCGCGCTTGACATCGGGCATCGAGAACATCTACGACTCGTCCGACATGGAGCGGCGCATTGCCCATCCCCTGGGGTTCGCCGGCCCTTTCCAGGCTGCCGACATTCCTGACATGACAGCTCGTATCTACGCCATCGTGCCCATCATGGCCGGCGAGGTCGACCTGGCACTGCTCAAAACGCTGGCGGCACGGGGGCCGGTGGCGTTGGACGTGCAGGGCTTCGTGCGTGTCCGCGACGGCGATGACCCTTCGGCTGGCCCTTCGACACGCTCAGGGCGACGCTCAGGGCAAACTCTCGTCTTCCGCCAGTGGCCCCAGATGGAGGAGGGGCTGTCGCGCGTGACCTATCTCAAGGTGGATCGTGCCGAGGCCGAGTTGCTCACCGGCCTCACCGACATGGCCGCTGCCGCCCGCCAGTTGGCCGATTACGGACCGCGCGAGATTGTGGTAACGGAGTCCGTGGGCGTTACGGTGTATGCTGATGGGCAGCTTTACTCGTCGCCCTTCACCCCGCGATCGTTGGCCGGCCGCACCGGGCGGGGCGACACCTGTTTCGCGACCTACCTGGGCAAGCGACTTAGCGCGGGGCCGGCGGAAGCGTGTCGCTGGGCGGGAGCCGTTGCCACCCTGAAGCAGGAGCAGCCTGGTCCGTGGAACGGCGACCTGGCCGCTGCAGAAGCACAGTTAGCCAAACCCCGCCTATTCTGAGGAGGAGTCTATGCGAGCTGTTGTGCAACGAGTAACCGAAGGCTCCGTGACGGTCGGCGACAGAATCGCCGGCCAGATTGGGCGGGGACTGGTGATTCTCCTGGGTGTGAGAGAGGGTGACACGCAAGCCGAAGCACGGTGGCTGGCGGAGAAGATCGCCAACCTGCGAATCTTCGAGGACACCGCCGGCAAGTTCAACCTGTCGGCGCGGGATGTGGGGGCCGAGGCGCTGGTGATCTCCCAGTTCACGCTCTACGGCGATGCACGCAAGGGCCGCCGGCCCAGCTTCACCAAGGCCGCTCGACCCGAAGTTGCCGAGCCACTGTGTGATCGTTTCACGGCGTTGCTGGAGGAGGCCGGCCTGCGGGTCGAAGCCGGCGAATTTGGGGCCAA
>JBHHXF010000674.1:0-2346 GCA_046756905.1 Anaerolineae bacterium
CCCCAGATCATCGCAGCGCCCGATGATCACGAACCGGGCATCGGTGAACCCGGCCGCCCACTCGCGCAGCGCGTCCACGCTGAAGGCGCCGGCCCCGACTGGTCGATGCTCACCCCACGCAAGGGGCGTTGTGTCGTCAAAATCCATCAACACCTGGACGTGACGAACAGAGGTGTCTGGTGACTCAGGCTCGGGCGGGGCGTCGGGGTCTTCGGGCCGGCCCAGCTCCAGGGCGACTTCGGCCAGAGCCCCCTCAGGCACGGCGATGGTGTTCGGATCGGCGAGCGTCGCTTCCGCCGTAGACGGCGCACGGCGGCCCTCCTTGTGGAAGGTCCCGAGATCGTACGTCGCCTCGACGCTGCGCATGGGCACCGGATTCGTGGCGTCGAAGGCTCCCGCCTCGGCGCCGATGATCAGCCGACCCTCTTCCAGCACCTCAATCTCCACGCGCCGTTCGCGTCCCTGGGCGTCGCGCAGCACCAGGGTGTGGCGTCCCGTTTCGGCTGGCGGCGCCGGCTCGAAGCTGGCGCCCCGACCGCTGGCCGGCACCGCTCCGCTGCCGAGCTGCCACGTCAGAGTGTCAGATGGTGGGTCCGCCTGAAAGACCAGGCCTTCCAGCACCTCGCGCGCGCCGCTCAGGTGGGTTACGTTGGTACGGGTGACGCCATTCACCGTGACATTGATCCTGGGTGCGTGCTGTGGTGATCCCGTGCTCTCCTGAAAGGTGAAGGCGATTTCCGGTGACAGGGCAGGTTCGCCGGCTTCATCCTCCTCGACGCCGGTGAAAACGACGGTGTCACCAGCGCGAGCGGCGAAGTAGCGCGTCGTGGCCCCCGCTGACCAATCGTCGGATGGTAGTTGCCACAGACCGTCTGCGCCTGAAGGTAAATGGCCCCGCACCCGCGCCGTGCCTGTCGTGCCCGGTGCGAAAGTCACGGTACGGGACCGCCCTGTGCCGGCCGGCGCTGGCAGGGGGGTGTCGCTGCCGTCGATCTGCTGGAAGAACGTTACCAGGGCCGGGTCGACTGGCGTCTGTCCCAGCTCGATCCGCACCTCGCCTTGCAGGCCGAAGGGCGAGCCCAGCAGCACGTCCCGCACGCCCACGGACACGTCGCCGACCACAGGCGCGTTACGCGGCAGATAGAGCGTCGCCTCGCGGATGGCGATACCGCGCCAGGAAGCCGGCTGGCCGCGCGCCAGTATCTCCGGCGGGGTGAACTCCTCGGAGTCGTCGTAGGTCAGGCGGTCCACCGTAAGCCCGATGTCAGAACCAGCAACGAAAAAGTGCGGCGGGTCGAAGCCGATGGTGAAGACGGGTCCGGTAGGGGCATCGGGGTCGAATGGGTCCGGCGAGTCGACGAAACGCACAATCACAGGTCCGCCATCGGGGTTGGAGGCGATGCGCAGGATGCCGCTGCCGAAGATGCGGACGTTTTCACGTTGCAGATCGGAGACCAGGTGGGCTGCCGTCACGCCGGAGGATGGGACCAGGCTAGCCGGCCGGAGTCCGGGGACGATGATGGAAACGTGCTCCAGGAAGAGGTCCAGGCGGAACTCCTGCGGCGCCGGTTCGAGGTTCTGCCCAGCCGAGGGGGCGATGCGCTTGAGGGTCAACTGGAAGGGCAGGCCGGTGTTGAGCCCCGGTGCCTCGACGGGCCAGTTGCGCAGGGCTGGCAGGCCCATGTCGGCGAGGGACTGCACTGTGCCGTAGTGGATGTAGGCGCCCTGGCTGGTCGTGGCCCGATGGTCAAGTACGGCCAGTCGCTCAAACTGGGCAGCCACGTCAGGTGGCATAAGGGATTGGGAACCTGGCGGCAGGTTGATCAGGTCCAGGAGACTGATCCCACGCTTGCTGGTCATATTGGCCTCCATCCTGCAGAGAGCGGGCTTGTTGAACGTGTGCCGGCTCGAGTTTGCGGGTGCTTGATGATCAAGCCGGCGGATGCTAATTGTACAACATTGAGGTTAGAAAAGTTAGCCAATTATAGCCTGCTATAACTTAATTGTCAAGCCCTGTTGATGGGAAAGCTCTCTCCGGGTGGTCCGCAAGTCACCGCCGATGGCTTCATACTCGCATTTGCGCAATGCTTCCAGTACAGCAGCCCGATCGTGACGTTTCAGTTCCAAACTCATCAATACCCCGCCCGAAACCAGCCAACCTTCTCTTCCAGATCCCGTATAAGTTTGCCATAAAACCCCTCTTGTCTTAATCGGTCGTCAGATGCATGGGGATGCCTCCTTTCGGGTGATGGATGGTGGAAAATGGAAGATGGATGTTGATTGAGAGCAAGACGGTTGGATGGTGGAATGCATGGCAGTGAGGCCGGCGCCGGCAGGGGGAGGGCG
>JBHHXF010000675.1:0-2346 GCA_046756905.1 Anaerolineae bacterium
CGAAGTACTCGCGCAGGTCGATTTCGTCGTCGTAGTAGGCCGGCCAGGTGGGGGCCGGCACAGGCTGGGGGACCTGGGTTTCAGTCATATCATTTCATTCACAAACAGGCTCGCAACTATGATGGCCGAAGGTCTCCTGACCGAGCCCGATTCGCCCCTTCGGCAGGCTCAGGACGTCGCTCGGTCAGGAGACCTTCGGCGAACCTGACCCATCATAGGAGTTCAAGAAACGCTTCCCGGCTCAGTTCTGCGTCGCGCAGAATCTTGCGCAAGAGACCACGCCCAAGGTCCTGAGCAGCATGAACTGGAACAGTAACAACACGTCCATCTGAATGTTTCATCCGCACGTGGCTTCCCTTCTGTCGGACGATCTGAAAGCCTGCCTGCTCCAATGCTCGGACAACTTCTTGAGCTTTGAGCGTCGGCAGTCTTGCCATCAGACGACTACTTTTTGCACACCGACGAATTCGGGTAAGCGGTCCTCACCCTCTTCTTCCAAAGACAATTCGATAACTTCCCGAATGTTTGTCATTAATTCATCAAGCGTTTTTCCCTGGCTGTAGCAGGCTCGTAATTGCGGAACCTCCCCCACGTAGTATCCATCCTCATCCCGCTCAATGATCACGTAAAACTCATGGCTACTTACACCCATCGCGCATACCTCGCTTTCCAGCCCACCGAGCCGGTCTTCCGTCTGCTCCTCTACAAACAGATTGTACATCGGGGCGAAACCAGGAGCAAACGGACCTCTTTTCAACCATCCACGCTTTCCCCGCCCGCGTCCATCGCCGCGTGCAGATCCGCCGCCCGGATGCGCCACTGCTGGCCCACCCGAAACGCCGGCAGCTTGCCGCTCTGACACCAGCGCCAGACAGTGGCCTGGCTCACCTTCAGGTGCTCGGCCACTTCCTGCACCGTGAGCACACGGCCGGGGACCGGCGCCGGGTCCGCGACCGGAGCCCTCCCAGCGATCTCAGACGCCCCATCCCCCGAATTGCCGGCCAGAATCTGATCACGGGACAACCCCGACGTCAGCGCGATGTACCCCAGTCGCCAGGTCCCCACAAAGAGGAATGAGGCGCCGGCGATGGACAGGACCACACCGCGCGGTAAAACGTTATCGCGTGGAGCAAAGAAGTAGAGGGCAAAGTAGAGCACCAACAGCAAAGCGGTGATGCCGAACAGCGTGGTCAGGCTGGGCAGGAGCTCGCGGGTCGTGCGTTGTTGATAGAAATCCTGGACGATTGCCAGCAGCAACCACACGGCAGAGATGGCCAGGAACCAGTGAATGCGGGCCAGCACGAACGCGGGGTTGAAGTGCCGGAAGTCATCTCGGACTGTCCACAGCCACAGGCCGGCTAACACCGCCGCGTTCACCAGCAGCAGGTCAGCCAGCGGGAGCAACGTCTTCGGTTTTAGAGAGGATAGTATCGGACCTGGCCGGAGCATCTGGTACGGGTTGAAAGTTGAAGGTCAGTTGACACTTTTCTTGCGGGCCGCCGCGAGTTCCAGTCGGCACACAACGCCGACTTCCACTCACGGCTGCCGATTTCGCCGCTCTATCGAGCTCAAACGGCTGAACTCCCGCAGGGAGTGGCGAATTTCGTAGCCCAGAGCGGTATCCTGAGCCCCGTCCTGAGCGGCGTCCTGAGGCCCCTCCTGAGCTCGTCGAAGGGCCTGTCGAAGGGCCCGTCGAAGGGTTGTCGAAGGGTGGAGCGCCGTTTGCGGAACTCTGGGCGGGCGATGCTGCAACCTGCTTCACCGATTCCGGGCAGGCTCCGCCAGACCGCGCACAGCATCGGAGGCTAGCCGGCCTGGCTTCGTGGGGTGACTATTCGGGACGATGTGGCGCGAACGTCACGTCGTATGTTGGCAGTTGCGGCCGCTCAGTGGCGCTCCGGGCGCAGCGAGCTAACGCACTAGATCGCATGTGTCCGCCCTGCAACAACCAACAACAGCTAACAACGACCGACATCCACTTGCGCCGGCCTCTATAACGCCGTTCTAGCGAAAAAGATACGGGGAGCAGTGGGGAAAAATGGAGGATGGAGAAAGGAAGATGTGGAGACGGTTATCTGGGACGTACTGCTTCCAGGAATTGATCCCAGTCCGGTGGTTCTTTCGGCATGAGCCAGCGGGCTGTGTCTGCCTCGGCTATAGCGGCCTGCTGCCGGCCCAGCGCAGCGTACACCAGGGCCAGAGCTTGGTGGCCAAGCGGATCGTCCGGTGATCGCTCGACCGCCGCCTGACGATTCTCCAGCGTCCGCATCTGGTCGCGCGCCAGCGCCCGCGTATAGGTCTTGAGAGCACCATCGTAGTCCGCCAGGTGAAGTTGCGCCTCAGCCA
>JBHHXF010000676.1:0-2334 GCA_046756905.1 Anaerolineae bacterium
GTATCGGCTGCAGGTGCAGTTGTCGGACGGCCCTTCGACAGGCTCAGGACGGGGCTCGGAGACAACCTTCACGGCTGAGGAGCTGCTGGTAGCGACGGGCCGGCGGCCCAACACGGCAAACATGGGGCTGGCGGAGGCCGGCGTGGAGCTGGACCGGCGCGGCGGCATTGTGGTAAACGACTTCTTGCAGACCACCAACCCCGACGTCTACGCGGCCGGTGATGTGACGGGGCGGGACATGTTCGTGTACGTAGCGGCCTACGGCGGCGGGCTGGCGGCCGAGAATGCGTTGACCGGGGCCGGCCGCGTGTACGACACGGCAGTGCTGCCACGGATCACGTTTACGGATCCCCAGGTGGCCAGCATCGGCCTGACCGAGGCCCAGGCGGTGGAGGACGGTTACAACGTGAAGACCAGCGTACTGCCACTGGAATACGTGCCGAGGGCGTTGGCGGCCCGAGACACCCGTGGTCTTATCAAGCTGGTGGCCGACGGCGACACTGATCGGCTGCTGGGGGCCCACGTCCTGGCACATGAAGGCGGCGAGATCATCCAGATTGCGGTGTTGGCCATCAAGTTCGGCATCACGGTGCACGATCTCACCGACACGCTGTTCCCGTACCTGACGCTGGCGGAAGGGATCAAGCTGGCGGCCCAGACTTTCGAGAAAGATGTGGCGATGTTAAGTTGCTGCGCCGGCTGATTCGAGAAGGTTGACATGCCCGGCTCGATACGGTCGAGCCGGGCATGTCAACCTTCACTCTTTTTTCGTAGAATTTAATCCCCTTGAGGAGCATGGGCGTCATACGGTTGGGCTGTTCACTGTCCAGATCGGCGATCGGCGGTCCATGGTCAGAGGTTACCTGATTGCCGATTCTGATCGTAAGAATGGAGAATCGGAGGATGCAGCAGGAACTGAACTCTGGTACGTGGTAACAGTAGCAAGGAGGTGAACATCGTGAGAAGACTGTCTATGCAAGGCGGATTGGGTACCCAATGGGGTCTGGGAGGCGGGCTGATCGCCAGCCTGTGTTGCCTGGGGCCCACGGTGGCGGCGCTATTTGGATTAACCGGCGCCACGTTTCTGTTTAGCATGTTCAAGTACCGGCCCTACTTCCTGGCCGTGGGCGGCGTGTTCATGGTGGCCGGGGTCTGGCTGGCGTTGCGACGCAGCCGGCAAACCTGCGATGCGGCGCAACATCGGAGGAACCTGTGGTTGCTCCCAGGGGTGGCGCTTTTGACCTTTGCGGCGAGCTATGGAGCGCTGACTTATGTAACACCCACCCTGGTGTACCGTTCGCTGACACCTGCTGCGGTGGAGAGCCAGCCGGCGAAGACCGATACTTACGCGCCGGTGGCGCTCCCGGCCCAGGTCACAGAAGTTGCGCCGGTTATCGCATCTTCTGATGATCAGGACATCGCGGATAAGGAGAGCACGAGCGCCCAGCCGGACGTGGCCGCTGTCTCTCCACCGGAGGTCGAATCGGCGGCCCCTGCGCCGGCGCAGGCTGATGCTCCGGTGGGCGAAGTGGCCGGCCAGCGCCGGGCAGCGCTGGCCATCCAGGGGATGACCTGAAGTGGCTGCGCGGCTGCCGTGCGCAGCATCCTGTTTCAGCAGCCTGGTGTCACCGAGGCCAACATCAACTGGCGGGAGGGGCGAGGCTGGGTCGTTTACGATTCCACGCAGGTAACGGCCGAAGAGCTTGCCAAGGCCGTGTCTCCATATTACCCGACCCAGGTGATTGATGACCAGCTGGCGTCGAATTGAGTCGCGTAGGGAGATGAATACCCGTCAACAAGGGGGTGATGATGACGGTTAACATTGAGAAGTCTGGGACTTTCCCACGGCCAGGGCCTCTCGGAAGAGGGGTTCGGTTTGTTGCCGGCGTCGTCCTGCTCTACTTCTTCATCGTGACGCTGAACAACTTTCCAGCTTATGTCGGTTTGAGGGTGCCGGCGCATCCCTTATTGTGGGTTGGGGTTGCTTTCAGCATCTACGCGCTTCCCGAATTGGTTGGGATTGCCCTTGGTCGTGAGCTGGGTCGGCGGCCCCAGATCGCCTACGGGGCGCTGGCCATCGCGGCGGTGATCTTCAGCCTTGCGCGGTATTCAAGCTGGTGGGGACCGCCGTTGGGCCTGCTCCTCTTCTTGCTGCTGGCGTATGTCACCGGGGTGGCCGGCGTATCTTTTCTCCTGGCGGGAACCCTGGCGGTCCCTGGTTGAGAGATGCGGGCCATTCCCCACGTGGTGGGGCGAATACGAGGTCAGAAGACTGAGGAGCATTACTGACGAGGTGGCTTGACCGCTCTGGATGAGTGGGAAGCGGGCCGGAAG
>JBHHXF010000677.1:0-2333 GCA_046756905.1 Anaerolineae bacterium
CTCACAGAGGTAAAGATGTCAAACACGTTGCAGCAACTGAATGCCGATATGGCAGAGACCGTGGAGGACGCGCGGCGCGGGTTGGTGCAGATCAGCAATGGCCGGCGCGGCGGCGCTGGTGCCGGGACCATCTGGCATCCCGATGGGCTGATTCTGACGAACGCGCATGTGGTTCAGCGCCCTTCGCTCCGAGTCACGCTGCCGGATGGACAGCAACTGCCGGCGCGCGTGCTGGCCCATGACAAACAACTGGACCTGGCAGCGCTGTCGGTGGAGGCGAACGACCTGCCCACCATCGAGGTCGGCGACTCCAGACGGCTCCGGCCAGGCGACTGGGTGCTGGCGCTGGGGCATCCGTGGGGCGTGACGGGGGCGGCCACAGCCGGCGTGGTGATCGACGTGGGAGTGCCGCTGGAGATGGCCGGCCTCGGGCGAGAGCTGATTCAGGTCAGCCTGCGCGTGCGGCCGGGGAACTCCGGCGGGCCGCTGGTGGACGTGGGGGGCCGGCTGGTGGGTATCAACATGATGATGGCCGGCCCGCAGGTCGGCATGGCGGTGCCGGTGTATGTGGTCAAAGGCTTCCTGCGCCAGGCGCTGGCTCATACGACTTGACAAACTGAAGTATTGATATATTATTGGGGCGGACAGAGCCCGTGCAGCGGTGGTCGGGAGACCCGTCGGGTCAGGACGAAGCCCTACCGAACGGGAGAAATTGCTGGATAGCTGGATGGCTGGATGGCTCACATTGTTACCGCTCAGCCATCTAGCCATTAGCCATCAAGCCAACTGTTTTCAGATCAGACAAAACCATGGTTGAGCGAAACAAGCCCATGGGCGGCCGAGTATGCATGGTCACCGGCGCCACCGGCGGCATCGGCAAGGTGACGGCGCATGCATTGGCGCAACAGGGCGCGACGGTGATCGTCGTGGGCCGCAGCCGCACAAAGGCGGTCGCGACGGTTGAGCAGATCACGCGACAGACAGGCAACTCCTCGGTGGAATACCTGCTCGCCGACCAGTCGGTGCAGGAGGAGATTCGCCGGCTGGCGGCGGAGTTCAAACGCCGGCACGACCGGCTGCACGTGCTGGTCAACAATGCCGGCGCCTTTTTCATGTCGCGCTACAAGAGCGCGGACGGCATCGAGATGACATTCGCCCTCAACCATCTGGGGTACTTCTTGTTGACGAACCTGCTGCTGGACGTGATCAAAGCCAGCGCGCCGGCGCGCATCATCAACGTATCCTCAGCGGCTCACGAGAACGCACAGATTGACTTCGATGATGTGCAGGGTGAGCAGAAGTTTAGCGGCTGGCAGGCGTACGGACAGTCCAAGCTGGCCAACGTTCTGTTCACGTATGAGCTGGCGCGCCGGCTGGAGGGAACAGGCGTTACGGCGAATGCTCTGCACCCTGGCTTCGTGGCCACTAACTTTGGAGCCAACAACTTCGGCATCATCGGTCGCGGGGTGAAGAGAGTGATGAACCTGGTGGCCGGCATCAGTCCAGAGGAAGGCGCAGAAACCAACATCTACCTGGCGAGCTCGCCGGCGGTGGAAGGCGTCACAGCGCAGTACTTCGTGAATAAGAAAGCCGTGCGGTCGTCCGAAGCCTCATACGACGAGGAGGCCGCGCGCCGGCTGTGGGAGATCAGCGCCGAGATGGTCGGGCTGCCGGTGCACGCTTAGATGATGAAAGGATAGCTGTGTGACGACCTCGATCCACGTGTTAGGCTTCGCCGGCAGCCTGCGGAAGGGCTCGTACAATCGCGCCATCCTGCGAGCCGCGTCAGAGTTGCTGCCGGCCGGCATGTCGCTGGAGATCTTCGACCTCTCGCCGATCCCGCTCTACAACGCTGATGTGGAGGCGATGGGAGAGCCAGAACCGGTGCAGGAGTTCAAGGCGCGCATCAGGGCCGCCGATGCGCTGCTCATCGCCACACCGGAGTACAACTACTCGATTACTGGCGTGCTGAAAAATGCCCTCGACTGGGCCTCGCACCCGTCGAAGAATTCGCCGCTGAACAGGAAACCGGTGGCCATCATGGGCGCCGGCGGCACGTTCGGCACCGTGCGAGCACAGCAGCACCTGCGTCTCATTGCAGTACACAACGATATGCGCGTGCTCAACAAGCCGGAAGTCTACATCAGCCGGCCAGGGGAGAAGTTCGACGGCGATGGCCACCTCGCAGACGAGCCGACCCGCCGGCGGATCCTCGCCTTGTTGGAAGCGCTGGCGGCCTGGACGCGGCGGTTATAGTTTTTCAGGAAAACATTTCGACTCGTAGTAACGACTTATGAACCTTGAGAAAATAATTCGGGTACGGGCGACTCGGC
>JBHHXF010000678.1:0-2332 GCA_046756905.1 Anaerolineae bacterium
TCGGGCTCGCCGCGGGTGATGGTGCCGGTCTTGTCGAAAGCAAGGGCCTCCAGGGCACCCAGGTTCTCCAGGTGCACACCGCCCTTGATCAGCACGCCGTTGCGCGCTGCTTGCGCCACCCCCGAAAGCACAGCCGCGGGCGTCGCGATGGCCAGGGCGCAGGGCGACGCGGCGACCAGGATCGTCATGCCGCGCAGGAAGGCCGCCTGCCAGGGCAACCACCCGATCAGCGGCGGTACCGCGATCACCAACACCACACCGATCAGCACTGCCGGCACGAAGATGCGTGTAAAGCGATCCGTGAACTGCTGAGTGGACGACTTCTGAGCTTGGGCCTCCTCGACCATCTGGATGACACGCGACAAGGTAGTGTCCTGGGCCAGCTTGGTGACCTCGATTTCCAGCGTACTTTCGCCGTTGACGGTGCCGGCGAACACCTCGTCGCCCGGCTCCTTCTCCACCGGCACACTCTCCCCCGTGATGGGACTCTGGTCCACGGCCGACTGTCCGTCGATCACCTCGCCGTCGATGGGTACCCGCTCACCTGGGCGAACGATGACGACGTCGCCGCGCAGCAGTTCTTCGACCGGCGCCTCCGTCTCGCGGCCGTCGCGCTGCACACGGGCCGTCTTGGGCGTGATCTCGCCTAAGGCTTCGATGGCGCGCCGCGCGCGGTCCATGGCGTAGTGTTCCAGGGCGTGGCCCAGGCCGAACAGGAAGAGCAGCAGCGCGCCTTCGGCCCACTGGCCCAGGATCGCCGCGCCGATGGCCGCCACCACCATCAGGAAGTCGATGTCGAAGCGCAGGTTGCGGGCGGCGTGGAAGCCGTGCCGCGTAGCGTCGGCGCCGCCGGCCAGGTAGGCCAGCACGTAGAGCCCAATCGCCGCCGGTCGGGGCAGACCGAGAAAGGTCTCGCCGAAGAAGCCGGCGGCCAGAAAGATGCCGGACGCAATGCTCAGCACCAGTTGCCAGTTCTCGCGAACCCAGCCCCTGGGGGCTTCTTCCTCTTCGACGGTGTAGCCGATATCTTGCACACGCCGGATGATGGCGTCGTGATCCAGGGCGGTGGTGTCGTACTCGACCCACATTTTCTCGGCGGCGTAGTTGACGGACACGTCCAGCAGGCCGTCTTGCCGGCCTAGGATGTGCTCGATGCTGCAGGCGCAGTCAGCGCAGTCCATGTCAGTGATACGCACCCGCGCGTGGCGGTAGCGCTCCGTCACCTGGGCGCCGGCCTGCTCGGCCCAGCGCTGGACCTGGGACAGAGCCACCAGGTCGGCGTCGTAGTGGATGCACAGGCAAGCCTCTCCGTCTTTCCGATCCACATGGATCCGGCTGACGCCTTTGCGTTGGCTCAGTTGCTCTTGCAGGCGCGCCACGCACTGGTCGCGCTCGTCCTCAACCTCTGGTAGGAGGACGGGAATTTCTAGTTGAAGGGTTTTGTCTGCCATTATTTGCCTCTCCGGATTGAATGCTCCGTATTGCGTATTGCGTGTGTCGGATTTCGGATTGGGAGCTAAATCCAATACCTTTCAAATAATGGTTGAGGAGTGAGCACGCCCACGTGCGAACGGCATCTGGGGATGCCTACCTCCTCTTATTGGAAAGGTATTGGAGCTAAATCCGAGCTCCGCAATCCCAAATTCGAAATCCCTGAAGGGACTAGGACAATGGGAGAGGCGGGGGTGTGGTTGGTGGTTCGGTCCAACCGTGGAGGTCGATGCTTCGGATGGCGATCGGAAAGGCCCACATCAGGAGGGTGCTGACGGCGATCACGGCCGGCAGCGGAAATCCACTGTGGAGGTGCAGGCCGGCCAGGAGTGATGCCGAAGGGACGGCGGCGTCGAGCACGAAGTGACCGACGAGGGCGATGGCGACGACGGTCAGGCACAGCAGCGCCACCAGATGTAGCCGGCAGCAGTCGAGACGTATTTTACCCGTGCAGCACATGGTCCAATCCCTGTTGGAACAGGTCAACCACATGGTCGTCGTCGAGGGCGTAAAAGACATACCGCCCTTCTTTGCGCGCCCGCACCAGCCGCATCTGCCGCAATCCGCGTAGCTGATGGGAGACGGCCGATTCGCTGAGGCTGACCGCCTCGGCCAGCTCACCCACATTCATCTCCTGTTCGGCCAGCACGGAGATCATGCGCACGCGGCTGGTGTCGCTGAGGGCGCTGAACAACTCGGCCACCAGCGCGGCGGTGTGCTCATCCAGGGCGGTCGTGTCGGTGGTGCGGTCCGTGGTCGACATAGTCAATACTTGCATACTTACTCAGATATGCACGTATTGTAGCGAATTATGGGGGATTTGTCAAATCGTGCTTAAACC
>JBHHXF010000679.1:0-2332 GCA_046756905.1 Anaerolineae bacterium
CCGGCGCGGTGAGGGCGTCGCGTTGGGCAACCTGGGCAACGTGCTCCTCTATCTGGGGGCGTATGCGGAGGCGCAAACCTACTACACACAGGCTCTGTACATCCAGCGTGAGATCGGCGACCGGCAATACGAAGCGGTGTCGGTGGGCAATCTCGGTCTTTTGTACCACTACCTGGGGGACAACGAGACCGCCAGGGAATACAGCCGGCAGGCGCTACAGATGACGCAGGAGATAGGCGCACGCCGCGCAGAAGGGGCGATGTGGATGAAGCTGGGTCACGCCCAGGCCAGCCTGGGGCAGTTCGACAAAGCCGCCACGGCCTACCGGGAGGCTATCGCCCTGCAGCGGGAGTTGGGCCGGCTCAACCAGGCGATGGAACCCCTGGCCGGCCTGGCCGGCGTGGCCCTGGCCCAGGGGGAGCTTCAGCAGGCTCAGGCACACGTCGAGGAGATACTGAGCCACCTGGAGGCTGGCGGCGTGCTGGACGGCACCATCGATCCCTTCCAGATTCACCTGACCTGCTACCGTGTCCTTAAGGCCAACCAGGCCCCCCGCGCCGGGGCACTCGTGACTGCCGCCTACGACTTGTTGCAGGAACGCGCGGCCAAGATCACAGATGAGGCGCTGCGGCGCTCGTTCCTGGAGAATGTGGCGTCCCATCGGGAGATCGTGCGAGAGGCTGTGAACGGCGGAGAGAGCCGCGGATCAGCGGAAAACCGCGGATAGCGCAGCCGGCCAACGCGCACCGCCCATAAGCGCAAGCCCGAAGTAGTTTGCATCCAGATAGGGACTGCCATATAATTGGGACCGTGATGATGCACCTTCGTTGGGAGGTAATGACATGAGTCCTCAGCCGGCCCCAACCCTCAGTCCCACCAGGCAGCCACCGCGTCCTCGCGCCACGCCGCTGCCCGAGCCACCGCCTCTTAACACGGGCGACCACCTGTCCCGCGCCGAGTTTGAGCGGCGCTACGATGCCCATCCTGAAATCAAGAAAGCCGAACTCATCGAAGGAGTCGTCTACGTGGCAACACCAGTTCGCTTTGAGCAACATGGCCGTCCCCACAGCGATGTCATCACCTGGCTAGGCGTGTATCGAGCCGCCACCCCGGGCGTCGTAGTCGGCGACAATGCGATGACCCGACTGGACAACGACAACGAACCCCAGCCTGATGCCATGGTGCGCCTGGAACCGGCGTTGGGCGGGCGCTCAGGCATCAGCGAAGACGACTACGTGGAAGGCCCCCCGGAGCTCATCGTGGAGATCGCCGCCAGCAGCGCCGCTTACGACCTGCATGCCAAACTGCGCGTCTACCAGCGCAACGGGGTGCAGGAGTACCTGGCGGTGCAGATGTATGAGCAGCGTGTGGATTGGTTCGTCTTGCGGGAGGGGGTCTACGAGCTGTTGGAGCCGGACGAGGCCGGCGTGCTGCGTAGCGAGGTGTTTCCGGGGTTGTGGCTGCAGCCGGCGGCGCTGCTAGCCGGCGAACTCGCTGCGATGCTAGACGTTCTGCGCGAGGGGCTGGCTTCGCCGGAGCACGTCGCCTTCGTCGAGCAGTTGCAGACATCCTCAGCATAGCCTCTCACTGCGATCTGCAAAATCATCCGGCCTTCTAGGGTGACGCCGGCACCTTGAACAGCAGACCAACCGCGTACCCAACCATCGCACTCAAAGTGCCGATCAGCGCCATCTCCAGCCCGCTCTTGCCCGGATGACCGACTGTCACCCGAGCTTTGTAAACGCCCACAACGAAGAGTGTGAGAGCCGAAATCAAAATCGATACTCCCATGCTCACTCTCACTGGCAGAAAGGCAAAAGGAGCCAACGGGATCAGCGACCCTATGACGGCTGCAATGCCGACCACGAGCGCTGAGCGCAGGGCAGTCCGACGGTCGGTCGGAGTTAGTTGATGCTCTTCAGCCATCATCACCGCCACCCACACGTCTTTGTTCGCAGTGATCGTGTCCACAATTCGGTCCAGGAGTTCTCCTTCAAATCCTCGGTCTCGATAGATGTCGCGAATCTCCTGCTGCTCCAGCGTGGGGACCTCTTGAATGTGGCGGTACTCGCGTTCGAGTTCGCTCATGTAGAAGTCGGACTCAGCCAGCGTGGCGGTGTAGGCCACGGCCCCCATTGAGACCGATTCGGCGAAGGTGGCTGCCAGGCCGGCTGCCATCACAATGCGCGGATCACCTGTGGCCGCCGCGACACCCAGCACGACGCCCAGCACATTCACCAGTCCATCCTGCCCCCCCAGAATCACGTCTGCCAGTGCAGAGGCATTGCTGTGTGGATCAATGTGTGTGTGGTGGTGAAGCTCACTGTGCATA
>JBHHXF010000680.1:0-2330 GCA_046756905.1 Anaerolineae bacterium
GCCCCGGCATGAGGTGGGGTGCTCCGTGATCCACGCCTTCACGCGTTATCATGGAGCACGCATCATGTGGATTCGATCAAGCGCCTGGCGGGCTGCCCGCTGGGCGGCCGTCTGTTTGCTCCGTCCAACCCCTCGCCCGAACACTTCATCGCCGATGAGGACCTCAACCGTGAATTCTTTGGCGTGATCGGGTCCCTTCTCCGATACTGTCTGGTAGGATGGCGTGACCTGCCATTGCCCCTGACTCAGCTCTTGTAACTCACTCTTGGCATCTTTGTCTAGCTCTTTGGTGGTGATGTCCTGAAGGGCAGGCTCGATGAACTGGAGAAGGAAGTTATGAGCGGCTGCCAATCCCTGATCCAGGAGAATCGCGCCGGCCAGAGCTTCGAACGCGGCGCACAGCAGCGATGTACGGTGACGGCCGCCGCCGGCTGCCTCGCCACGCCCCAGCCGTAAGTACTCCCCCAAATCGATTTGTCGGGCAAACTCGGCCAACGTGCCAGACTTCACCAGTGCCGCGCGGAGATTGGTGAGGTCTCCCTCGGGCAAGCTCGGATAATGGTCGTACAGATGCTCTGCGGTAACGAAGTCAAGCACAGCATCTCCCAGAAACTCCAGCCGCTCGTTATCAGACAGTGCAGCTTCTGGGTTCTCGTTCAAGTAAGAGCGGTGGGTCAGTGCCTGCAAGAGGAGGGTTTGATTGTTGAATTGGAAGCCAAGTCTGTCTTGGAATTCATCTATGTTAGGCATACTCCCTCACCCAGGAGACTATCCTGTTAGCACATGCCTTGAGGAATCCGCTGACGCTAGGTCACGGTGCCTCGGGATAGCCTCGCTATGGGAGAAACGAGGGAAAGGAGAGAAACGAAGCGCTGTGCCTCGTTTCCCTCGTTCCCATCATTTCTCGGTTCTATTCGTCTTCGACTTTCTTGTATACAATGGTGGCATTGTGGCCGCCGAACCCAAAGGAGTTGGACAACGCAACACGAACATCGACCTTACGTGGCTCGTTGGGTACGTAGTCCAGGTCGCACTCTGGATCCGGATACTCGTAGTTGATGGTTGGGTGGATAATCCCAGCCTCAATCGTCTTGACACAGACGATGCCTTCAATCGTGCCGGCTGCACCCATCAGATGGCCGGTCATCGACTTGGTCGAGCTGATGGGCACTTGATATGCATACTCTCCGAAAACTCGCTTGATAGCCTTAGTCTCGCTGGCATCGTTCAGCGTGGTGGACGTTCCGTGAGCGTTTATGTAGTCCACGTCTTTTGGGCGGATGCCGGCATCATCCATCGCTCGCTGCATCGACAGCACAGCCCCGATGCCATCCTCAGCCGGCGCGCTGATGTGGAAGGCGTCATTAGAGGAGCCGTAGCCGGCAATCTCGGCCAGCGGCCTAGCGCCGCGAGATCGGGCATGCTCAAGGGTTTCAAGAATCACCGCCCCGGCCCCCTCGCCGAAGACGAAGCCGTCACGTTGGGCATCGAAGGGCCGGCTGGCGTGCTGTGGGTCATCATTGCGGGTTGACATGGCGCCAGTGCGATGGAAAGCCGCCATTGCGAAGGGGGTCATTGCCGCGTCGGTAGAGCCGGCGATCATGACGTCGGCATCGCCGCGACGGATGACCTCGACCGCCTCACCCAGCGCAGTATTCCCCGTCGCGCACGCGGAGACAACGCAGTGATTCGGGCCCCGGACACCGAAGGTGATGGCCACCTGACCAGAGGCCATATCCGGGAGCATCATCGGGCCGGTGAGGGGGCTCACCCGCGTTGGCCCCTTGCTGAACAGCGCCTCGTAGCCTGCTTGGATCGATCCCAATCCACCAATGGCCGTGCCAAAGATAACGCCGATACGATCCGCGTTGCTCGCATTGATGTCCAGGCACGACTGTTTCACAGCTTGGGACGCGCAGGCGACTGCGAATTGGATGACCCGATCGAGGCGTCGCGCCTCTTTCCGGTCCATGTAGTCTAAGGGGTCGAAATCGTTTGTCTCACACGCGATCTGTACATGAAACGGCGATGGATCGAATCGCGTGATGCGCGCTGCCCTCGTCTCGCCGGCCAAAAGGTTCTCCCAGAGCGTATCCGCATCAAGCCCGAGGGGTGAAATCACCCCTACGCCGGTGATTACGATGGGTTGTTGTGACTCGTTGTGATGCATCATTGAACTCCTAGACATTTGTGAATTGTGAACTGAAAACTGTGAGCTGTTCCTGCGGTCCATATAACACCCAATTCACGATTCCGATTCACGATCCGGAAGCAAGAATCTTCTCCCCTAAGGCACTCAGTCGTATCGTAACTACCCAGCCTGCCCTCAG
>JBHHXF010000681.1:0-2320 GCA_046756905.1 Anaerolineae bacterium
GTGGCGGCGTGTTGAAGTACAGCCGGAAGTCGTGCGCGCCGGCTCCGGCGACCATTGCTCGGATAAGGTGTAGCGCGTAGTTCTCCGTGCCAGTCCTGTCTATTCCGGTGGTCCGGCTGGCGTCGATGCCGATAACCATCTCTCAACGTCGGAAAGTAACCGCCTCTTGAAGCTTGTTGGTACAGATCCTGGAGATGTCCAGTTCCATCATCTGTTTGAGCGATTCCCTGTCGTCAACTTCCCAGGCATGCACTTCTATCCCAAAGGAGCGGACAGCAGCCACAACCTCGTGTGTAAGCTGAGTAGGGTGCAGATGAACGGCCCTGGCGCCGGCCAGCCGCGCGCGATGTACCGCCACATACGCCACCACGTCGAGCCCCATCCAAGTCTCGGATCGCGGAAAAAGCAAATCGGTGGCCAGGCCGGGACACCGGTGCTGCACGTCCGCCAGCAACATGGGCTCGTACGATGTGATCTCGATCGTGTCCCAGAGATGTCCGTAATCGCGCAGAACCTCTCCCACGACACGCGAAGATTCTGGTTCCGGTCCTTTGATCTCGATCTCGAACCCGATGCGTCCGCCGAATGTTGCGAGGACTTCGTGCAGGGTTGGGATTCTGCAATCCTGGATAGGGCTGCCGGCGGAATCCACGATCTCCAGGTTCTGTATTTCGGCGAGTGTGAAGTTGAAGACTGGGCCTGCCGCCGTGGTACCTTCATCGAGATAGAAGTAGTGATAGACAATGGGTATCTGGTCCCGCGTCAGTCGGACGTCAAGTTCGATGGCGTCAGCGCCAAGTTCGACGGCTCGGTGAAACGAGGGAATTGTGTTTTCTGGAAGCTCGGTTGGAACGCCTCGGTGGGCAACAATCTCAAAGGATGGCGTCACCAATTGCCTCCCTCAGCATGTCGTAGTCAATAGGGCCTTCCCGCCGGATCGCCGCCGGCTCCGTTGTGAGATCAAGCACAGTGGAGGGGACACCGCCGGGACATGCGCCCCCGTCCAGGATGAGGTCGATGCGGCCGCCCAGGTCGCGCAGGACGTCGCCGGCTGTGATTGGGTCGGGGCTGCCGGACAGGTTGGCGCTGGTGGTGGCCAGGGGCGCGCCGGCGGCGTCGATGACACCCAGGGCAATGGGGTGATCCGGCATACGCACGGCCACGCTGTCGCCGCCGGCGGTGAGAATCGCCGGCAGATCGTCGGCGCGAGGGACGATCAGGGTCAGGGCGCCGGGCCAGAAACGCTCGGCGAGGATCTGGGCGTTGACTGGTACATGCCGTGCGATGCGGCGGAGGTCGCCGGCTTGGGCCACGAGCAGGGCAATCGGGTTACTGTACGGTCGCTCTTTGGCCTGGTAGAGCCGGCGGATTGCTTCCGGCAGAAAGCCGTGAGCCGCCACGCCGTAGACGGTATCTGTCGGGAATGCGACGAGCCCGCCGGCGTTCAGGATTTCCGCCGCGAGGTGGATGCTGGCGGGCGAATTGGCCGGCGCCATCTGGGTTTCAGTTGTCATGAGGAGGTCCAACGACCCGTTCAGGCTTGACCAGAGCAGTCAAGATAGCTTATTCATGAAACCGAAAACTGGCCTGCTGATGGGGTAGAAACTAACTTCCGCTTCACTTTACCCACGACACCGTGAAACGTGATGCGTGAAACGTGATGCGAGTGCGGGAAGGCGTATTCACGTTTCACGCATCACGTTTCACGTAGTTGCTGCGGCTGGCGACCCGTCTCACCGGAAGTTACTTTTTCACCCCAGTTTCGGTTTCATGTTATTGTATCATCCGATCAGTAGCTTCGCCAGCATCGCAAAAATGGCGGCCTGCGAAGCGATGACGAGGGCGGCGAAGGCCTGAATCCACCGATCCCTTCTCTGGAGGTACTCTTTAAGGTCCTGGAACTGCTGATCCACTGACTTGAACTGCTGATCCACTGACTTGAACTGCTGATCCACTGACTTGAACCGCTGTTCTTCTCGATCTTCTGAATCGCTGAACCGCTGATCTATTTGGCGTTCAAAAGCACTGAACCGCTGATCCATTTGGCGTTCAAAAGCGCTGAACCGCTGATCCATTTGGCGTTCAAAAGCGCTGAATCGCTGATCCATGTGAGACCGCAGTTCGATAAGCTGGCGCTCCATGTCCGCGCGGAAGTCCCGAATGCGGTCTGCGTTATGGCCAATAGCTTCGTCTACGCGGCGTAACTCGGTCGCCAGGTATCTTTCGCGTGCCTGTTGGTATCGCTCAAGGTAGACTGGCGCTTCCTCGCGGATTTCTTTGCCTTGGTTGCGTTCCTCTTCGGACATCTGTCTGGACCTTT
>JBHHXF010000682.1:0-2311 GCA_046756905.1 Anaerolineae bacterium
CCACGACTCCCGCTGTCCCATCGACCCGCAACAAGTCGCCGTCGTGAATGATTTCCGTGGCGCGGTCGATTTGCAGCACCGCCGGGATGCCGCACTCGCGGGCGACCACCGCGCCGTGGGACATGAGGCCGCCCTCCTCCATGACGATGCCGGCAGCCATGCTGAAGAGGGGCGTCCAGCCAGGATTCGTGTAGGGGGCTACCAGAATCTCGCCGCTCTGGAAACGGTCCGCCTGGCGCAGATCACTGATCACCCGCGCACGGCCCGTAACCACGCCGGAACTGCACGCCACGCCCTGGAACCGCGTGTCAGCCGGCCGGCCATCGCCCGCAGTCTGCACCGGCGCGCCGGCGTAGATCGCCTCGGGTGGCTCGAAGTTGCGGTGGCACTGCGCCTTGCGACGATTGCGGCCCACGATGTCGCGCACCACTTCGGGGTCCAGCCGACCATCCAGCAGGTCCAGCAGATGTTCGCGCTCCAGCCAGAAGATGTCGTCGGGCTGGGCGAAGATGCCATGAGTTGCCCAACGCCGGCCCTGTTCCGTCAGGAAGCGGTGGGCGTGGTAGTGGGCGCGGGCCAGTATGTCGCGGGTCTCCTCGCGCCACCAACTGTAGCGCTGAATCTGGTGCAACGCGTCCTGGAACAGCCAGCGGCGAATCGGCAGCGCCCGGTTCAGCGTGCCCTCGGACAACAGCCGGCGGGCCTTGTCCTCTTCGCGCTGCCGCACCTGCCGCTGCTCCGCCAGGCGTGCTTCCGGGTTCTCCTCGACGCCGCCTTCCACGAAACCTTTGAGCGTGGTAAGCACGAAGGTCGGGTCTTCGCCCCAGCGTGGAGTGGCCAGGTTTTCGTCGTTGTCCGACATGTAGTGGAAGCGGTCGAGGTAGGCCTGAACCGAATCCCAGAAGCGCTGGCCGGCCTCGAACTGCCGGAGCCGATCTCCCATCTCGGCCGGCGAGGCCGCGCCGATAGCCGCCGCCACCTCTGGCTCGCGCAGCGCCTGGTCCGCCAGGTGCCACAGCTCGACCAGGGGGAGCGCGGTGCGCATCTCCCGCAGGCCGGTCAGCAGGTTGCCGGCGTTGATTCTTTCAGGCCGGCCGGCCTCTTCCAGCGCCTCGTTCAGTTGCTCCACCTGCGGATCGAACTCGTCCTGGGCCTGGGTGCACAGGAAGCTGATGGTCAGCGCGACCGTGTTGGTCTGATGATGGTCATAGATGATGGTCTTGACCCACTCGCTCAGCTCGTCATCAGATAGCGTGGCCGGCTCGATCTGGGCCAGCAGCGTCGCTTCACGCTGCAGGAAGTCGCGGCAGTAGTCGCGTGCCCGACGCCAGGCCGTGGCGTAAAGCCATCGTAAACTCAGCAGCACGGGAACCGCCCGCGCAATCGTGCGCGGATTCCAGGGCGTCACCCGACCGTCGCCTTCGTAGGTGGGGGTGACGCCGACGGTGCGGTCGAAGGCGCGCTCCTTGAAGCCGGGAATGATCGCCGCGTAGCGCTTTACTTCGGCGATGTTCATGTAGGGCCGGCTGAAGAAGAGGCGTGACCAGCGGACAGGCCGCTCATCCCGCTTCAGGTTCATGCGACGGAAGAAGTCCTCCAGGGTGCGGTCGAACTCGTAGCCGAAACAGATGGAATACGACAGCGGGTTGACGACGCCGGTCATCACCTCGCGGAAGTTGGCCGACGTCCACTGGCCGATGTCTGGGGCAAAGCTGAAGGAGGTGAGGGGGCGCGCCTGGAGGATGTGGAACTGGCCGGCCACCAGCGCCCACTCGATGTCCTGGGGATGGCCGTAGTGGGCCATCACGCGGTAGCCGAGCTCCGCCAGCGCCAGGAGTTGCTTGTCGGTCAGGGCCGGCGCGCGCCGCTGCTCGTCGGGCACGTCCACCTCGCGCGTACCATCGACATCCAGGGCCACCATGACGCGCTTGTCGTTGATGCGCCGGCTGATCACCTGCCCCTGCTCCGCGTCGATCACGAAATGGTCCGGCGTGACGCGACCACTGACAATGCCTTCGCCCAGCCCCCAGGAGGCCTCGACCGTCATCTCCTCCTCGCGGCCCGTCAGCGGGTTCAGCGTGAACAGCACGCCGGAGACCTCGGCCGGCAGTTGCTGCTGGACCAGCACGGCCATGCTCAGCGCCGAGTGATCCAGCCCGTTGTTGAGGCGGTAGGCCATCGCCCGCTCGTTCCACAACGAGGACCAGCACGCGCGCACTTTCTCGATGACCGCCTCCGCGCCGCGAACGTTCAGGAACGTGTCGTACTGGCCGGCGAAGGAGGCGCCGGCCAGGTCCTCGGCCGTGGCGGA
>JBHHXF010000683.1:0-2303 GCA_046756905.1 Anaerolineae bacterium
GGTGAGCATGGTCGTGATTTCAGCCGGAGGTTACGGGATTGGAGATTGGAGATTGGAGATTGGAGATTGAGTTTCTGCAACTGGAGAAGCAGTATCCAATATCCAATCTCCAATACCTAATATCCAATCTCCAATTCCAGGTCTTCCTCCATGATCTGGACAAACAACTCTTCCAATGAAAGCCGTCTCGGCGACAACGAATAAAGCCGGGCGCCGCCCTCAACCAGCCAGCCGGCTATGGCCGGTAACACCTCCTCATCCTCCACGGCCAGGGTCAGTAGGGAGCCGTCGGCCCAGGCAATGCGCCCCCAACGCTCCAAGCCGGCTCGCAAATCTGGCGTCAGGCCGCCGGCCCGCACTTCCACCTCGACAGCTCCCCTGGTCAGCTCATCTAACGTACCAACACGCACCACCCGCCCCTGTTTGATGATTGCCACGCGGTCGCAGGTGATTTCCACTTCGCTCAGCAGGTGGGAGTTCAGGAAGATCGTCACCCCGGCAGCACGCAGCTCCCGGATCATGTCCCGCACCTCGCGCCGGCCCAGCGGGTCAAGACCAGACGTCGGCTCATCAAGGAAGACCAGATCAGGCTCGTTCAGCAGCGCCTGGGCCAGGCCGATGCGCTGAGACATGCCTTTGGAGAACTCGGACAGTCGCGTGCCGGCCCGGTCGGCCAGGCCAACACGCTCCAGGAGTTTCGGGATGCGCTGCTGGCGCTGGTCAGCGGATAGGCCGTACAGCCGGCCGTGCAGGTCCAGGAAATCCGTCGCCGTCAGCCAGGGGTGGAAACGGAAGTGCTCTGGCAGAAACCCGACGCGCCCCATCACCGCCGGATCGCCGGGAGCGTGATCCAGGATGCGGGCCTGGCCACCTGTGGGCCATACCAAGCCCAGCAGCATCTTGACCGTGGTTGTCTTGCCGGCTCCGTTGGGACCCAGGAATCCGAACACCTCACCCTGGTCCACCGACAGGCTCAGAGTATCCACAGCCACGGTGTTGCCGTATACCTTGCGGAGTTCCAGGGTTTCGATAATTGCCATGATGAATGAGCTCAGACCCTAAAGGTTTCAGAAACCTTTAGGGTCTGTCATTAGAAACTGAGCGAGTTCGCAACGAGCAACAACTCTGTGGAGTCTACGTTTTCCCCCGAGATGCTGTAGATGATGCCTTCGCGCTCCCACAGCACCATACGATGGCGTGTGTAGGATCGGTTCTCACGCTTCTCCTCCAGGAGTAGACCTGTGACGCCATCCACCTCTACCTCGTGGAAGCTCCCCACATTGGTTGGCAGTGGAATCACCAGCGTGCTCGTCCAGTCGATGCTCTGGGCCAGACGCCGGGCATCCTCGGTGGGCATCCCCAGAAGCTGAAGCAGAGTCTCGCCGAGCACAGCGGGATCGACGCCCGCCGGCAGAGCGACTGTTGGGCTGGGGAGTTGGATGATGGAGAATCTCTCGCGGCCCATGCGATATTCCTGTTCAACCATCGCTGGCACGTCTACGTCCACGGCGATCTTGTCGATGGCCGGCAGGGTCACATCACTCGCGCCGGCTGCCGCGAGCAGCGCCTGCATCATCGTCCGATCTACTTCCAGGTGCATGGCCGGCCCGGTCGCGACCGCGAATCTGCTGAGAGTTGCCGTCTCAGGCAGTGCTGTCGGGACGCGTACGGGGAAGCCGGACAGCGTGGTTGCCTCAGCGGCGTTGGCAACCGCCTGCGGCTCGCCCGGTTCGCGCAGGAAGGTCGGCTCACCCAGCATCCCGGCATCTACCAGATCCTCCATGCTCTGCAAACGCTCCACCTGGGCTGGATCGACAGGAATCACGGCGAACTTACGTACGCGGAAGATGCCCAGGAACTGGGCTGCCGCCTGGCGTGCTGGCGCGAAGCTGAACAGAGCCACAACAACGGCCAGGGCCACCAGACCTATTGCTGCCGGCCGCCACCGGCCTGTCCACAGGGTCTCCTTCGTCATTTCTATCCTCTCCTTCAAAGTTACACGACTCGGATTCACCGCCGGCTGCGGCGCCACGGCATGGAAGCGCTCCAGCGCCGCTGCCGCATCAGGCGCTTCGTGCGACGCCGGGTCCAACACGGCCAGCCGCATGGCCACGCTTCTCTCCCGCTGCTGAACTGCTCCCAAGGTCTCCTGACACGTACGACAGCCGGCCAGGTGTTCTTCCACGGTCGCCCGCTCGCTGTCCTTTAATGCCTCATCGACGTATGCCTGCACCAAACCAATGTCACATTTCATGACTCCCTCCACTCAGCCATCCAGCCATCCAGCCATCTAGCCATCTAGC
>JBHHXF010000684.1:0-2303 GCA_046756905.1 Anaerolineae bacterium
CGCGCGGAATCTCCCGATGGATTGGCACACGGGTCAGGTAGGTCTGTGGCTCGATGTAGGCCGGGTCGTAGTGCAAAACAGCAAAGCAAACCTTCATCAATCGACTCGTTCTGCATGACGCCACTCCGCGTCGCTGCGTGGCTCACTACGAACCGTCATGTCGAGCACAAAGAAGCGTCCCCAGTTCACGAACGGGCGATAGGAGCTCAACTGCTGCTCCAGTTTGCCAAGCGTTTCAACAATGGGTGACGGGAGGCGCTGGACGGTGTGTGGTGGCCGCAGGACGCCCAGACTGTAGCACCGACATAGCCGAAAACGCGACGCGAAATAGCGCCTATATGCTTCGCTGGGGGAGAAAAGGTAGTGACGTACGGGCTGCCCGCCGACCACAAAGGTTCTCTCCGTCCGCTGACTCAGCCGGCGGGCAGCGGCCCACTCACCCCTGGCCAGCAAGCCCAGCCACTCCCACAGGCTGAAGCGATTCAGCAGGTGCAGGATGAGTCGACCGCCGGGCCGCAGGAGGCGCGCCGCGTCGGCGGCGAAGGGGGCCAGATCGGCGGTCGTGTTGAGGCCGGCAAAGGCCGAGATGATCCCATCGAAAGTGCCGCGCGGCAACGTTGACAGATGAGCAACATCCATCACGAAGGCATCGACGCCGGCCGTCAGTCCCTGTCGGACCACTTTGTCGCGCAATTGGGCGATCATCTCAGGCGAGACGTCGATGCCCGTCACGTGGACTCGGCGCCGCGCCAGGAAGGCGGCGTCGATGCCGGTGCCACATCCCACGTCGAGCACATGATGGCCGGCCTGGAAGACGTGGGCGTAGTGCTCCCACAGCCGCCAGCGCATCCACTCATCGCCGCGAACCTGCCGGTCGTAGTCTTCGGCGACGGCATCGTAGGCCCGAGCCAGTTCCTGCAAGTTCATTCGTCGTTACCACTCAGCCACCCTCCCGCAGGTTGCAATGCACAATGGTTTTACACCCGAAAAACGGCCTTGAAGCAGCGATTCTCGGCCGGAAAGGTTCCAAACCTGCGGGAGGGTGAGTAGCTACCCCATTCGTTGACCTTAAGGGTGCGTCTAGAAACAGCTCCCCTGTTTAGACCCTAAAGGTTTCCGAAACCTTTAGGGTCTGTTTTCTATTTGAGCCTTGATTGGCTGTCTAACCCCAATGTTCAACGTACAAACACACTTGCGGCAGATGGGGTCGATCTTGACATCGAGCTGCCGGCGAAAGGCGATGGCGTCCTCAGAGTTGAGGATTTCGTCCAGGGGCTGCTCGTGGATGTTGCCCAGGGAGTGATGGAAGAAGCAGGGGCGAACCGTGCCGTCAGCCTCGACGACGGTGGAAACCCAGGGGGCGTTGCACACGGTCTCCGCGAAGGTGCTGTCACCGTTTAGCGCCGCGAAGTAGCGGTGGAGCCGGCGCAGCTTGTGGGGGCTTTCGGCAATGAAGCCGGCGGCGAAGTCGTCAGCGTATCCCTCGATGGTCTGCTCCAGGATGCGCTCAAAGTCTGCCACCTCGTTTGGGCTGAGGGCCACGTCGGCCACGCGCTCGTCGTTCCACGGCGCCGGCCGGTTGAAGGCCGTGGTTGACACATCCGCCGCCAGGAAGGAAATCTGGTCCAGGCCGAGATCGTGGGCCGCGTCGATGATCTTTGGCAAGTCGAAGTAGTTGTGGCGTTGAACGACGCAACGAGCCGTCACGCGGAAGCCGGCATCCAGCGCCTCCAAGGCTGACACACCTTCCGCCAGTCGGTCGTAGGCGCGCGGCACGTTGCGGATTCTGTCGTGGACCTCGCGACTGCCATCCAGGGACACGATCACCTCGTCGCACCAGCGGATCACGTCGCCGGCGTGCCGTTCGAGCAGCAGTCCGGTGGATAGCAGCGTGATCCGGGCCGGCAACTCCTTCAGCAATCCACACAACGCCCACAGATTGCTGTGCATCAACGCCTCTCCGCCAGACAGCACCACCCACTGGACGTTGAGCTTGCGGAAGGCCGCTACGTGGCGGGCAAGATCATCCCGCGAGATCTCCTGCCCGTTGCGGTTGGCTTTCCAGATGTCGCACATCACGCAGCGACAGTTGCACCGGCTATGCGGCATCAACACCACCGCCGGCAGGGTGTGGATGCGGTGGGTGGTCAGGGTGAGTTGGCGTTTTGCGACTTCAAGGGGTGAAAGCATTTGGTATTCCGTTGCGTCTTGCGTCTTGCGTCTTGCGTAGCGTCCGTCTTTACGCAGTACGCAGTACTCGCTAGAACCCACTTGTCTCCGGTCGTTGGTAGGCCAGGAACTTG
>JBHHXF010000685.1:0-2303 GCA_046756905.1 Anaerolineae bacterium
GACCGAGTTTCGGGAGTTGAATCCTAACTTCTTCGGCGAGGTGGGGTTCTTCGGTGTCCTGGGGCCGGCAGCCGTTGCTCTTGCACTAAGCTGGATCAGCCGGCAGGTGGGCGAGCGCCAGCGGGCTGAATCTGCGGTGCGCCGGCTCAACGCCGAGCTGGAGGCCAAAGTGCGTGAACGTACGCGCCGGCTGGAACTCGCCAACCGCGAGCTGGCGCGGACAAATGCGGAACTACAGACGCTGGATCGCCTCAAAGATGAGTTTGTCGCCCTGGTGTCTCACGAACTCCTGGCACCGTTGACGAGCCTCAACGGTGGACTGGAGATGATGGTCGAGGTAATGGACGAACTGCCGGCCAGCCATCGCAATACGGTCCAGATCATGCGGCGCGAAAGCAGCCGGCTGACGGAGTTGGTCCGGAAGATCCTGGATGTTTCTGCCCTGGAGGCCGGGCACTTGCGCATGCGGGCCGGCCCGGTGGCTCTCCCTCCTTTGTTACGCCGTTGGGTGCGTGATCAACAGTCGAAGTTGCCGCTACGTGATCTGCGGCTGGAGATGCCCGCCGATCTACCTTTCGTGCTGGCGGATGAGGAGTACCTGGCTGAGGTTGTCCACAACCTGTTGGATAATGCGGTCAAGTATTCGCCAAACGGCGGCCTAATCCGGGTGCGGGCCTGGCTCAAGGACCCGGTTACAGTGGCTGTTTCGGTTACTGATCAGGGTATTGGCATTCCGCGAGAGCTACAGGGGCGAGTTTTCGAGAAGTTCTATCGCGCAGATGGGCGTGAGAGCAAAGAAGTCTACGGCCACGGGTTGGGGCTCTACTTCTCTCGCAAGGTCGTGGAGGCTCACGGTGGACAGATCGGTGTGGAGAGTGAACTGGGTAAGGGAAGCACTTTCACCTTTACCCTACCTATTGCCATGGAGATGGTCGATGCCGCGGAAAGTTCTTTTGATTGACGACGATGTCTCGATTCTTGAGCTGCTGGGCCGCTATCTGGGGAATGCGGGCTACGCGGTAGTCACGGCGGAGAATGGTGTCCAGGGCGTGAGGGAGATGTTTAACGAACGACCGGACATTGTTGTGCTTGACGTGATGATGCCTCGCATGGATGGCTGGGAGACCTGCCGGCGCATCCGGGAGATGACGGATGTGCCTATCATCATGCTGACCGTCAAAGGGGAAGAGCCCGACAAGCTAAAGGCGTTCCGCTTGGGTGTCGATGACTATGTGACTAAACCTTTTAGCTTTGGCGAGCTGGCGGCGCGGATTCGAGCGGTTCTTCAACGGGCCGGCCGCGATGGTGGGCGGGATCAAGAGGTGCGCATCAAGGTGAGGGACTTGGTCCTGGACCGCAAAGCACGGGTCGCCATCCGAGGTGGCGAAACCATCGAACTTACGCCCACCGAGTACCTCTTATTGAGTGTACTTATGGAACGAGCGGGGGAGGTAGTGTCCCCTGAAGACCTCGTCACCGCGGTGTGGGGGCCTGACTATGCGGATGCCACGGGGTACATCCGCCGATACATCTGGCATCTTCGGCAAAAGATCGAACTTGATCCTGCAAACCCGATTTACATCCTCAACGAACGCGGGTTCGGCTATCGCTTTTGGGCCGGCTAGTATTTCACTACCGGGCACTTTGCATGATAGGGCTCAGCAAGCCCCTCGGGCCGACGAATGGAATTCGCCCCTTAGACAAGCTCAGGACGCCGCTCAGGACGTCGCGGCTGAAATCCAAGCCCCTGAGGGGGCTTCTCAGTTTCAGCCAGGGATTTCGAATCCTTGGCTCCAAAAGTGTCCGGTAGCAAGGCAAGCCTTTGAAACGGTCCACTAGTCCAGTTGACCGTTTCCAGTCGCTGGCAAGCTAACAGTGAAAGTGCTGCCCTGGTGGGGCACGCTGTGAATCTCCACCTGCCCTCCATGAGCTTCGACAATCGAGCGCACCAGCGACAGCCCCAGACCGGCACCGCTCTGAACGCGTGACCGCGTTGTATTCACCCGATAGAAGCGATCAAAGATGTGGGGGAGGTGCTCGGCGGCAATGCCGGGTCCAGTATCGATAACCTGGATGAGGACCGTCGGGTTTGCTGTGTCGTGTGACGAATGGTGAATGGTGAAGGACGAATGAGGGCTAAAAGCCCCTCCAGTAAGCTCATCATCCTGGATGGGCTGTTGGTCGGGCGGGAGACCCTTGGCCATCGCCCGCAGCGTGATGTGACCGCCGGCCGGCGTATACTTGATGGCGTTGTCCAGCAGGTTGCGCATGACCATGCGCATAGGATCCACGTTGGCGGCGAC
>JBHHXF010000686.1:0-2302 GCA_046756905.1 Anaerolineae bacterium
TGACGCCACTCCGCTCCGCTACGTGGCTTACTACCAACCTGCTTACTACGAACTTTCCTCAGCATTCGGGGCTGAAGTAGTGGCTGCTCAACTCTGCCAGGGATATGTCTGTCGCCGGCCCCGGTGCGCGGAAGTATGGATGGATGGGGAGCGACTCAACAGGCCGGCGTGCCACAGGGTCAGCCACAAGCTGCTCGATCAGAGTTAGATAGCCCTCGGCGGTGCGCTCCCAGGTGTAGCGGTCTAGTACCCGCTGCCGGCCCCGCCGGGCGAACTGCTCCCACGCCTGCTCATCGCAAACCACGCGCTCCAGCCCCCAGGCGATGTCGGATGGATCAGCCGGATCGACCAACACGCCGTACTCGTCGTCTCCGTCGTGTAAGCTCTCGCTGGGGCCTCCGTTCTGCGTGACGACCACCGGCAGGCCGGCGGCCGCCGCTTCCAGCGGAGCCAACCCGAATGGCTCGTAGTGGGCAGTCAGCGCAAACACCGAGCGTCGCTCGGCCAGCATGCGGTAGGCCGCTGCCAACGCCGGCTGTCCCCGCAGGGCAAACGTGCTGACCTTCCCCCACAGATCATTCTCTTTCACCACGCTTCGCACCTGGGCGAGCACCGTGCGCTCGGCCGGGCCGGCGCCGGCGTCCTCATGCAGCGGATCGTCCAGCGCGCCGGTGATGATGACCAGGTTGGCCCGTTCAAGGAGCGCCCGGCTGCGGGCAAAAGCCTGCACCAGGCCCAGGTGGTTCTTCTTGGGGTCCAGCCGGCTGCTAGCCACGATGGCCGGCCAATCCCTGCGCCCCTCGTCGATGTCACGCGCCAAGCGATCGCGGACGCGCTGGCGAATGGCCTCCTCGTTCTCCGACCGTGCATCGGCGCCGAAGATGGCCAGATTGACGCCGGGCGGAATCACCTCGAACCGGCGGCCGTCACGCACGTCCACGGCCCCACGATAGGCGGGATGACTATATTGCTCAAAGCGTTCCTGGCGCGTGCTGGTGATGTTCACTGCCGAGCGATTCATGCTCAGTCGCTCCGCCACCAGCCGGCGACCGAAGCGGTATTGCCCGTCCATGGCCGCCAGATTGGCCGGCGTGACGTGCAGCTTGTCCATCTTCTGCGCACCGAGGGAGTGGGCGGTGAACGTGAAGGACACGCCGGTCTGATCCTCAATGAGCACGCCGCACAGCCCGCCGTCGGCGTAGTGCGTGGTCATGGCGTCGGGCAAGCCGCCCTCGTCGCGGTAGAATTCGAGGATGTTCGGTACCCATTCTCGGACCAGGTTGGGCCACAGCTCCTCTTTGCGCAGAAAGCGGTCGGGGCCGGCTGGCAGCCGCACGATGCGGACCCCGGGTGCGCCCGGATAGGCGTCGAACGGCGCGGCGAACTCCGGCCACGCAGGATCGACGATTCGGCGCGTCAGGATGTCTATCCGATGACCCGCTTCGGCCATCGCCAGAGCCACCTGCTTGACGTACACCAGTTGTCCCCCGAAGTCGGGATGCTCCGTCCAGTAGCTGTCTTGAGGGTCGAAGTTGCCCTGGGGGTTCAGGAATGCTATGTGCATTGCTAAATGTTGGTTCCATTGCGCCGAATGACCTCACCGTACCAACGCGCGCTCTGTTTGGGGATGCGCCTCCCGGTCTCATAATCAACACGTACCAGGCCGAAACGCGGCCCATAACCCATTGCCCACTCGAAATTGTCTAGCAGGCTCCAGGCGTAGTAGCCGTGCAAGTTGACGCCGGCCTCAATTGCATCCAGCGCCGCGCTCAGGTGGTCGCGCAAATAGTTGATCCGCCCCCAGTCTTCCACGAAGCCCGTCGCATCCGGCACATCGCGGAAAGCGCAGCCGTTTTCGGTGATGTACAGCTTCGGATTGCCGTAGTTCTCCTTCACGTCCAGCAGCACCGCCGTCAGGCCAGGCGGATCGACGCCCCAACCCATCTCGGTTTGGCCCCAGCCCGGTGCAGAAAAGGGAGCTGTTCGGGCTTTCAGGAGCGAGCCGGCGATGCTGTGGGACACTGCCTCGGTTCTGTAGTGATTCACCCCCAGGAAGTCGATGGGTTGCCGGATGAGGTCCAGATCCCCCGCCATGACACGCGGTTGGTGGGGGCCAATCCAGTCGAATAGCCTCTCCGGGTATCCCTCATTCACTATTCATTATTTGATTAGGCCTCGAGACGGCGGTAGAGCTCGGCCCGGGAGAGGGATTCGGAGAGTGGACCAGTGCCGGCCAACTTGCGCTCCGCAACCAGGCGAGCGAAACGCAAGCACCGCCCCGGAGGATGACCGTCGAGCCAGG
>JBHHXF010000687.1:0-2301 GCA_046756905.1 Anaerolineae bacterium
GTCGATTATGGATCTTGGAATCACTGGCAAAGTCGCGGTAGTGACCGGCGGTGCGCGTGGCATCGGACGGGCAGTGGTTGAGGAATTCGTCCACGAAGGCGCCAGGGTCGGTATTCTGGACATCTGGCAGGAGGGGTTGGACAACACGGTCAAGTGGGCGGAGGAGCAGGGCGGGCAGGCACACGGCGTCCATGCGGACGTTTCCAAACCTGATGCTGTCAATGCGGCCTTCGCCGAGATCGCCGAGGCGCTGGGGCCGCCGGCCATCCTGGTGAACAGCGCCGCCGTGCTCACCAACGTCTCCCGCATCTTGCAGATGGACCAGGGTCTCTGGCAACGCGACCTGGACGTCAACCTGACCGGCGTCTTCAACTGCGTCCGAGCGGCCCTGCCCTACATGCGCCAGCAGACCTGGGGGCGCATCGTGAGCATCAGCTCCGTCGCCGGCGTGCAGGGCGGGTACGGCCAGGCCGGCTACTCGGCCACCAAAGCTGGGCTCATCGGTCTGATGAAGACGGTGGCGCTGGAGGCCGGCCGCGATGGAATCACTGCCAACACCGTCTACCCTGGCATCGTCGGCACCGAAGCCTTTCAGTTCATGCGCCCCGACATGCAGGAGCGTATCCGGCATCGGGTGGTGTGGCGCACCGAGGCCGAGCCGGCCGACGTCGCCAAGCCCATCGTCTTCCTGTGCTCGGAGCCGGCCCGCTACATCACCGGCATCGCCTGGGACCTGACGGGCGGGATCGAGCTGTTCACGTTCTGAGTCTCGCCATGCCGGCATATTCTCGACAGCCTGGCATGGCGCAAGAGGCGCACGTGAAACGTAAAACGTGAAACGTGAAGCCTTGACACATCACGTTTCACGCATCACGTTTCACGAAAGGAGGTCTCAATGGAGAGACCATGGTTGAAACACTATGAGCGGGGCGTGCCGGCGGAACTGTGTTATCCCTGGGTTCCGCTGCACCGCCTGCTGGAACGGGCGGCCGACGAGCGCCCGAGGCGGACAGCAATCATCTTCTTCGGCCGGAGGATGAAGTATCGTGAGCTTGACAGGGCGGCGAATCAGTTCGCGCACGCCTTGATGGACCTGGGTGTGGAGCCTGGTGATCGGGTCGCCATCCACCTGCCGAATTGTCCGCAGTTCGTGATAGCATACTACGGCGCGCTGAAGGCCGGCGCCATCGTCGTCGCCTGCAATCCACTCTACGTGGAACGCGAACTGGCACACCAACTGCGCGACAGCGGCTCGGAGACCATCGTCACCCTCAGCAAGTTCTACCCGCAGGTCCAGCACATTCGGGCGGAGACGCCGCTGCGCAACGTGATCGTTACCAACATCAAGGACTACTTCCCGCGAACGACGAAGCTGTTGTTCACGCTTGCCAGGGAGCGGCAGGAGGGGCATCGCGTCACCATCAAGGCCGGCGACCACGCCTTTCTGGACCTGCTAGAGGGCCGGCCAGACAGCCGGCCTGGCATCTCCGTGTGGCCGGACGCCACAGCCCTGCTCCAGTACACGGGTGGCACCACAGGCGTGCCGAAAGGCGCGATGCTCAGCCACCGCAATCTGGTAGCCAACCTGGTCCAGGGTCAGGCGTGGAATACCGGCGCCCGGATCGCGAAAGAGCGTATCCTGTGTGTGCTGCCGTTCTTCCACCTCTACGGCCAGGCGATTGGGATGAACAGCGCCGTGCACATGGCATCCGCCATGATTCTGCTGCCGCGCTTCGATGTGGATGAGGTGTTGCAGACCATCAGCAAATATAAACCGACGCTCTTTCCGGGCGTGCCGACGATCTACGTGATGATCAACGATCACGCCGATGTGAAGAAGTACAACCTCAAGTCCATCAGGGCCTGTCTGAGCGGTGCAGCGCCCTTGCCGGCGGAGGTCCAGCGTCGGTTTGAGAGGCTGACCGGCGGCGCACGTTTGGTCGAAGGCTACGGCCTGACTGAGAGCGGGCCGCTGACTCACGCCAACCCGATGCGAGGCCGGCGCATCCCCGGCAGCATCGGCGTGCCCATCCCAGACACCGAAGCGCGCATTGTGGACTTGGAGACCGGCGAGCGCGACATGCCCGTGGGCGAGGCCGGCGAGTTGATCATTCGAGGGCCGCAGATCATGCAGGGCTACTGGAACATGCCGGAAGAAACCGCATTGGCCCTGCGGGACGGCTGGCTGTACACCGGCGACATCGCCCAGATGGATGAGGACGGCTACTTCTACATCGTGGATCGCAAGAAAGACATGATCATCTCTGGCGGTGTCAATGTCTACCCCCGCGAGGTGGAAGA
>JBHHXF010000688.1:0-2288 GCA_046756905.1 Anaerolineae bacterium
GCGATGTGAGACACGACGTCGCCGCCGCTGGCCGAGCGGTCGATGGTGAAGACGGGGATGCCGGCTTCGTTGGCCTTCTGGACGCTGGGCACGACAGCGTCGGCGTCGGTCGGGTTGATGAGTAGGGCGTCTACCTTGCGCTGGATGAGGTCCTCCAGGTTGGTGGCCTCCTTGGCCGAGTCATCCTGCGAGTCCACCACGACCAGCTCGACGCCCAGTTGGTCGGCTGCCTTTTGCGCGCCCTCCTGGAGCGTGACGAAGAACGGGTTGTTCAGCGTCGATAGCGACAGCCCCAGGGTGATCTTTTCGGCTGCTGGCGGTTGGGGTTTCTCCTGGGCCGGCGGCGCCGTCGGCTGCGCGCAGGCGGCCACTCCCACAACCACAAGCGAGACGAGCAGTATCAGTATCCATCGGTGTTTCATGATCCTCTCCTCCTCATAGGGATAGTTGGCTGGATAGCTAGATGGTTGGATGGTTCACACAGTTCCGCTCAGCCATCTGGCCATCAGCCATCAAGCCATTTTCACGCTTCATGCCGCCTTGTAGGGGCATGGTGACTCCTCTTGAAGCTTGAGGTTGAATGTTGATGGGAACCACGAGCAAATCTAGCCTTTTCTTGCTGCATTCGCCTCCTTTCTTGATGCCAGTGCGCGTCGGCGAAGCTGTGCGTCGGCGAAAGTAAGCTACCGGCTGGAATTCGTATTGCGTACTGCGTATTGCGTAAGCCATCCAGCCATCCAGCCATCTAGCCATCCAACTGCCAAACGCCGCGAAGACTGACTCCCGCCGGCCACCCTAGCGCAGTGCCCGATGCCACAGCAGCGCCAGCGCAATGACCACACCCTGGACCACTTGCTGGTAGAATGATGACACGTTTAACAAGTTCAAGCCGTTCTTCAGCACCTGGATGATCAGAACGCCCAGCAGCGTGCCACCCAGGCTGCCCTCGCCCCCAAACAGGCTGGTGCCACCGACGACCACGGCCGCAATGGCGTCGAACTCGTAACCCAGGCCGGCGGTCGGCTGGGCTGAGTTCAGGCGGGCGATGAGGATCATGCCAGCCAGCGCCGAAAGTGCCCCGCTGATGACGTACACCAGTGTCACATAGCGGTTCACCGGAATGCCGGAGAAGCGCGCCGCCACCGGATTGTTCCCCAGCGCGTACACGTAGGCGCCAACCGTGGTGCGGTTGAGCACGACATAGCCCACGGCGAACACCGACGCCATGAGAACGATTGGCATGGCTACGGGTCCCAGCGTTCCGGTGCCGATAAAGCGGAAACTGTTCGGCAGGCCGGTCACTGGCCGGCCCTGGGTGTAGGTCAGGGCCAGTCCACGGGCGATGGTCATGCTTCCCAGCGTGACGATGAACGGCGGAACCCCAAACCGGGTGGCGACAAGCCCATTGCCCAGCCCGAAGCCGGCGCCGATAGCCAGCCCGACGAGAACGGCCAGAACGGGCTGCCCGCCTTTCACAAGCAAGTCAGCGACGACCACGTTGGCCAGGGCCAACACGGCCCCGACAGACAGGTCGATGCCGGCTGTCAGGATGACGTACGTCATGCCGACCGAGATGATGCCATTGATCGCCGCCTGGCGAAGCATGTTCACCCCGTTGGACACGGTGAGAAAGCGGTCCGACAGCAGCGTCAGAGCGAAGACCAGCAGGCCGAAGGACAGCACCAGTCCGAATCGGCTCAGCACGTCGCGCACGCGCCGCTCTGGGCGCGTCGAACGTTCCGAGCCGCCTGCAGCCGGCGTGTCGGCCAGGTTTGCTGCGTCGGCGGCGGGATTGCGGACCTGTTCGCTGTTGCTTGCGGACATCAATTCATCTCCGGTCGGCTAGAACACCACGCCGGCATGCAAGATGACGTTGGCATACGGTGTAAACTCGCCGGTTCGGATCACCGCCCGCGCATCCTGCGTGCGGAGCTTGAACGCCTGGTGGATGACTTGGTTGACTGGCACTGATCCCAGCATGTCCATTACCTGGGCATAGAGTTCGGGACTCACCTCGACCATCTCTTCGGCGATGGTGGCTTCCTCCACCTGCATCTCCTCAAGGACCGCCTGAAGCACGGTGAGGAACGGGGGCACCCCCTCCACAACGGCCAGGTCGATACGCGCCGGCCCGTTCGGGATGGGCAGGCCGGCGTCGGCAATCACGATGGTGTCTGTGTGTCCCAGTTCGGCGATGACGCGCGAAAGTTCGGGATGTAGAATGCCTCGTTTTTTCATTCCATCGTCTCCTGCTTTTGGCGCGTAGTGGCGACTTATGAACTTTGACA
>JBHHXF010000689.1:0-2288 GCA_046756905.1 Anaerolineae bacterium
TTTCCATTCTCTCCCCTGCACCTCAATACAATCTCCAATCTCCAATCTCTAATCTCTACTCAGGAAGCCCGTGATCCGAAGAATCTCGCCCACGATCTTCGTCGGTCCGTCCGGCCCGGGAATAGGCCGGCCCGGCGTGCCTTGCCCGGTGGAAACGTACAGCGCACCGTCTGGGCCCAGGGTAATATTGGTGGGCATGTCGAGCCCGCCGGCCAACACCCGTAACGGGCCACCGCCGGCTGGGTAGAGCGTAACCCGCCCGCTGAAGCGCTGGTAGCCGCCGGCAAGCGGAGGCGCGTCGGGATCGAAGAGGTCGAACTTGACCGGAAGCGGATCGGCGTATGCGGCGGCCATCTCGACGACGTAAACGTTGCCTGGGTCATCAACCGCCACATCAACCGCTGTGGTCAGCCCGGTGATCTCGTCAGCGATCTGGCCGGTTTCTGGGTCCACACGCACTACTTTGGCGTCGCCAGGGACGAAGGGGATGACTTCGCGAGCCTCCTTATCCACAGCGGCTCCGGAAAACAGGGCGATGAGGATCTCGCCGGTTTGGTGGTCAACCGCTAGGCCGGCCGGCACCGCCTGCTGACCGCTGTCCAGTAGTGGAAAGGCGACAATTTCACGCAGATCACCCTTGAGCGTGACCTCAATGAGTCCGTTGGCCATACTCTCAACTGCGTAGATGCTATCTTGCCTGAGATTGAAGGCAATACCGTTCATGTTGCTGCGGTTGGCCAGATTGCGACCAACGCGCCCTTCCGGGCTGATCTCGAACAGCGCGAGGTCGTCGAATCCGCCATCCACGGAGAGGAAGAGTCGCCCGTCGGGGTGCAGCAACACGTCGCCTGGGCCGTTGACTTCGTCGCGGTGGGTTTTGAAGAACTGGAGAGCGTTGTAGGTGGGTAAGTGGCTGAACCAACGCTCGGCCTCGCCCTCGTCGTCAAAATCGCCGTCGCTGTTGCGGTCGGCGAACCTGGTGAGTTTGCCCGTCATCCGCGAGGGATCGACGGCGGCGTAGCCCGTGCCGGCCTCGGCGACGAACATCTCGCCAGCCGGGCCTACCGCCACGCCACGAGGATTTTCCAATTCAGAGAGGATCACTTCGACCCGCGCCGTGCTAGCCACCCCGAGGGAATCCCCCGAAGATGGCATGTCACAGCCGGCGAGGCTGAAGAGTCCTGCGGCAAGCACAAGAAAAGTGGCAGCGAAGCCCTTCACGCGAGCCGCGCTTAATTCCACAGCAATGACTGCTCAGTCTCCGGATCGAAGAATTGTACCTTGTTGGTGTTGAAGTCGAGCGCAACCTCTGTGCCCATTCTCAATCCGAGCGCGGGATCGGCCAGTACGTGGACTTCGGCCCCGCCGACTCGAACGTCAACCAGGTCATCTCGGCCAAGCGGCTCAACGACGTAGATTTCACCGAGGGTCCCTGTCTGAGCAATGGTCACGTCCTCAGGACGTATGCCCAGGATGACCCGCCCCCTGCCGGCTGCTTTCTCACCCCGATCGGGAGGTAAGACTAGGTCTAGCTCCTCTGCGCGTGCATGATACTTACCGTTGTCGCGGACAACTTCGACATCTACAAAGTTCATTGGCGGGTTGCCCACGAAGCCGGCCACGAACAATGTCCGGGGCTGGTCGTATAGTTCATCGGGCGGCGCGTAGGCTTGCAGCTTGCCATCTTTCATCACAGCAACACGGTCGGCCATGGTCATCGCCTCTACCTGGTCGTGGGTGACGTAGATTGAGGTAATGCCCAGGTCAAGTTGCAGGCGCTTGATTTCGCTGCGCATTGAGAGGCGAAGGCGAGCGTCCAGGTTGGAAAGCGGCTCGTCAAACAACAGCAACTGGGGCTCCTTGACCAGCGCCCGACCCAGGGCGACGCGCTGCTGCTGACCGCCGGAGAGTTGGGCCGGCCTGCGGTCCATCAGGTGGCCAATGCCCATCATGTCTGCCACCCGCTGTGCCCGCTTCCGCATCTCTTCCTTCGGGGTTTTCTTGAGCTTGAGTGGATAGCTGATGTTTTGGAAGACGCTCATGTGGGGGTAGAGCGCATAGCTTTGGAAGACCATCCCGATATTGCGATCTTTGGGCGCCAGCCGGTTGACGACCTGCCCGTCAAATCTGATGGTACCCTCCGTAGGCTTATAGATGCCGGCCACCATCAGCAAGGTGGTGGTTTTCCCACAGCCCGATGGCCCCAGAAAAGCGACGAACTCAGCGTCCTCAATCTCCAGGTCGATGGCATCGGCTCCCACAACATTCCCCCAGCGCTTGGTCAGGTT
>JBHHXF010000690.1:0-2286 GCA_046756905.1 Anaerolineae bacterium
ACTGATTACTGTTCACTGTTCAGTAATCCAGACGTTGTTACGTTCGGTGCACAGATTTTGGAACCACATCGTCCCGTGGAAGTCGTGCACCCGTGAGCGGGAAGCCTGGTAGGCGTTGTGGAAACCCAGGGGCACAGCCCAGTGCTGGCTGTAGATTTTGACTGCCGCTTCGCGCAGGGTCTTGTCTCGCTCGGCCGGGTCCACGATGGTATTGGCCTTGTCCAGTAAGTCGAAGACCTCTGGATTGTCATAGCCCATCGACCGGGCCATGCCCTCGCCACCCCAGAGGCCATTCATGCCGCCGTCGCCGCACCAGCCGGCCATCAGCATGGCCTTGTCAGCGCCGGCGTTCCAGTCAGCGATCCAGGTGCCGAACTCCACGGTCTGCAACTCAACCGGTATCTCAATCTCACGCAATTGGGTGGCGACGGCGACGCCAATTTGCGGCATGGGCGACATGTTCCAAATCTCTAGCGGAAACGCCATCGGCTCCCCATCCTTGTCCAGCACACCGTCGCCGTCGGTATCCTCCCACCCCAGTTTTTTGAGAAGCGCCTTAGCGCCTTCGGGATCATAGGGCGAGTAGTCGCACAGATTGGGGTCAAAGCCCGGCACGTCCGGGCCGGCGGTGCCGCAACCGCTGACGTGCATACCGCCATACACGTTGGCGTTGATGGCATCGCCGTCCAGCGAGTATGCCACAGCCTGGCGGAACTTCAGCTCGCTGAAAAGTGGGTTCGTCATGTTGAACATCAACTGGGTCATGATAGGGCAACCGCCGGGGTAGAGGATGAAGCGGTCGTCAGCGTTGAGGCGCTCGAACTCGGCGTTTGGCACGCTGCCCATGATGTCTATTTCGCCGGCCTCCAACGCGATGAGAGCCGTGTCCTTGTCGGGGATGACCTTATAGACGACTTTGTCCAGGTAGGGCTTCTTCCAGTACAGGTCGTTGCGTTCTAGTGTCAATGACTCATCCGGCTTGTACTCCACGAACTTGAACGGCCCCGATCCGATAGGGTTCAATGCGAAGCCCTCACCCAACTGCTCCACAGCCTCCTGGGGCACAATTGCCAGGCCCGAAAGTCCACGCCCCAGTGCAAACATGAGGGCATTGGATGATTTCAGGGTCAGCCGGACCGTGTAATTATCCAGGGCTTCCACCGATTGGAAGCTGGCTACCAGATCGGCGGCTGTGGTATTGCCCTCGGTCTCTATAGCGCGTTTAATGGAATAGACCACATCGGCGGCGACGACCTCGCGACTCTCCCCCTTGGGAAAAACGGGGTTGTCGTCGTGCCACATCACACCCTTTCGCAGGTGGAAGATGAGGGTCGTGTCATCCTCGTATTCCCAGGCGGTGGCCAGGTCGGGAAACAGCTCCGGCCCCTGCCGGCGAAAGAGCAAGCTGAACACGTTGGATACGACGTGAAAGGAGCTGTCGTCAGCGACAAAGATGGGATCAAACTGCACCAGACCGCCAGTCTGGATGACGAGCGTGCCCCCAAAGCGGGAGGCGTCATCCGGCCCCTGTGTCGCCGTGATCGCATCCTCTGTCTCAACGACGACCGGTTGGTCGGTGTCTCTGGGGGGCGTTGGCACAGCACAACCGGCGACCATGGCCGCAAGAGCCAGGCCAACCAGCCAGGTGAAAATCGCTCTCGCGTGGCTGTGATGCAGAGCATACATCATCTTTGTTAATCCTTTGTCTGGAGTTGAGGGACCCCTTCTCGCAAGTATCGGTCACCTAATGTGCTTGTTCCCGAGATGGCCTGAACAGTTCCTAAATCTTATCACAATCCAGCAGTCGCCGCAACACAGCTCAAGATGTCCAGCCTTGACTTTTTCACTGGATTTGACTATGCTTTTGTACGTAGAATATGCGCGACCGCCCGAATAGACAGGGGGGCACCTGCATAACAGTTCTTAAGGAGGTTGAAAGTGCCGCCTATCTGGTTCTGTCTGGATTGTGAAAGAGTTGCGTATGGATGGGCTCCGGGGGGCGACTGTATTTACTGTGGCGGCCCCAATGTGGTAGGGACTGATGAGGCAACCTACAAACGGGAACCCCCTACCAATTCCCGTCTTCTTTTTATTCCCCCACGGCAGTGGTCGGAGCTTAAGGGTAAGGCCCTCCGCGCTAACAAGAGCATTAGTGATCTGCTTGCCGAGCAGGAGGGTGCAGCAGTGGACCGCATTCGCGACGAACCGGTCCAACATGGCAAGCTGGTGCTGCTACGTGTCGACCGTAAATCTGTAGGGAATTCGTCCCAGCCAGTTGAAGGGTTG
>JBHHXF010000691.1:0-2285 GCA_046756905.1 Anaerolineae bacterium
TGAGGGCGGGCGATGAAGTGTGCAGTATGTCAGGGCCAGACTCCTCGAATCTTGAAGGCGTCGGCGACCCGCTGGACGGCCAGGATCAATGCGCCGGTCCGCATGTCTGCGTCCTTGGACAGGGACAGATTGAGCACGTCGTAGAAGCTTCGGACCATGATTCGCTCCAGCCGCTGATTGATTGCTTCTTCGCTCCAGAAGTAGCTCTGGAGGTCCTGCACCCATTCAAAGTACGAAACGGTGACACCGCCGGCGTTGGCGAGAATGTCTGGCACAACGAATAACCCCCGATCCCGCAAAATATCGTCGGCGTCGGGTGTGGTGGGGCCGTTAGCGCCTTCAACGATGATCCTGGCCTGAATGTCCCTGGCGTTCTCGGCCGTGATCTGGTTCTCGATGGCCGCCGGAATCAGCACATCACACGGGAGCACCAGCAGGTCCCTGTTGTTGACCTGCGTGCTGTCGGGAAAGGCCGCCACTGTGCCCTCGCGCCCCACGTGCTGCCGGAGGGCATCTATGTCGAGACCGGTCGGGTTGTAGATGCCGCCATAGACATCGCTGACAGCCACGACTTTGGCGCCTGAGTCGTGCATGAATTGGGCGGCCATCGAACCCACGTTGCCGAAGCCCTGCACGACGGTCGTTGCGCCCTCGATTTGTATCTCCCGCACCTTCAGCGCTTCACATGCGGTGTACACCACACCTCGACCAGTGGCAGCAAATCGGCCCAGCGACCCGCCAACCTCGACCGGCTTTCCGGTCACCACGCCCAACTCGGTGTGGCCTTGCTGCATGCTGACCGTGTCCATGATCCAGGCCATGATCTGCGGGTTGGTGTTCACATCGGGGGCCGGGATGTCGCTGTCATCCCCGATCAAGATTGAGACCTCGGCCGCGTAGCGTCGGGTCAGCCTCTCCAGCTCCAGGGGAGATAGCAGCCTGGGATCACACTCAATGCCACCCTTGGCGCCACCGTACGGAATGTTGACAACAGCCGTTTTCCACGTCATCCACATAGCCAGAGCACGAACTTCGTCGAGATCGACGTGCGGGCTGTAGCGGATGCCACCCTTCGTCGGGCCACGCGCCTGGCTGTGTTGGACGCGATAACCGGCAAATGCCTGGATGGAACCGTCGTCCATTTTGACGGGGAAATTGACCCGGAGTTCGCGCTCGGGGTGTCGCAGCCGGGCCGCGACGCCTGAGTCTATGTCCAGGTGTGAAAGCGCCTTTTCATACTGAACAAGGGCGTTGGTGTAGGGATTCTGCTCGGACACCCGCCACGACTCCTCTGGGGTCAACAGTTTCTTGTCAGTCGAACAGGGCACTTACTGACCGATTCTCGTGAATGCGGGAAATTGCTTCGGCCAGCAGCGGAGCGACGCTGAGAACCACGATATTGTCGTCTGGTGGCGTCTGCGCGACGGGGATGGTGTTGGTGACCACAATCCGCTCCAGGACCGATTCGCGCAGTATCTCGGCGGCATCGCCGGCCAGCACGGGATGGACAGCGCCGGCGAACACCGCAGAAGCCCCCTGCTCCAGCAGACACTCCGCCGCCTCGATCATCGTGCCGCCGGTAGAGATCAGATCATCGACGAGGATGGCTGTCCGATCCCTGACGTCGCCCACCAGGCCCACCGCCTCGGCTTTGTCCGGCTCCGGGCGGTGCTTTACCAGGACAGCCAGGCCAACGTCATGCCCCAGCATTGCCTGAAGCTTGATGGCTCGCTCCACAGCCCCCTCGTCAGGCGCGGCGACGACGAGGGGCGGCCGGCAATGCTGCTGGAAGTAGTTTGCCAGGATGGGGCCGGCCCGCAGGTGATCCACGGGAATGTCAAAGAAGCCCTCGATGGCGGGCGCGTGTAGATCGATGCTCAGCACGCGGTCTGCGCCGGCCACGGTGATGAGATTCGCCACCAGTTTGGCGGAAATCGGCTCCCGGCCAGCAGTTTTGCGCTCCTGTCGGGCGTAGCCGTAGTAGGGGATCACCGCCGTGATGCTGGCAGCCGAGGCACGCCTGGCCGCATCGATCAGGAGCAGCAACTCCATCAGGTGCTGATTGACCGGGTTGCACGTCGGTTGAATGATGAAAACGTCGTAACCTCGGATGTTTTCCAGGATCCGGGCTCGAATCTCGCCATCCTTGAAAGAAGTCACTATCACCTGGCCAAGCTCTATGCCCACCCGCTCGGCGATTTCCTGGGCAAGCGGTCGGTTGGCGCTACCAGAGAACACCTTGAGGCCACTCATGCCAACCTACTTCCTCCTGATGATGAATTGAC
>JBHHXF010000692.1:0-2283 GCA_046756905.1 Anaerolineae bacterium
GTCGCGTCCGTCGTGATCTGATCGTAGGGGGTCATGAAATCCGGTCCGGTGGTCACGGTAACTCGGTAGCGATACGCGCCGGCCACAGGAGACCACACAAACGTGGGTGCCTGGAGTTGCGCTGCGCCATCGGCCGGAGAAATAAGGTTCAGTGACACGTTCTTGGAGAAGGACGCAACCTCGCTGGTGGCCAGCCTGGCATCATCGCTGCCCAGAGCCTCGATCTTCCAGAAATACGTGCCATTGGCATAGGTATCTTGCTTGTCCGTTGCCGCGCTGTAGGGGATGTAACTTGTGCTGCCGAGGGAGGCGGTGTCCCAGACAGGCTCGAAGCTCGCGTTGATTCCTAGAACCAGCGAATAGTGGTGGGTGCCGGCTACCCCTTCCCACCGGAATGTTGGATCGCCGTCCAACGCCGCGCCGCCAGCCGGCTCGATCAGGCGGATGATCGCCGCTTTGGTGAAGCGCCGTTCTTCGCTCCAGACGTTGTTGCCAGCCGGCATCACCGCACGAACGCGCCAGTAGTAGGTGTCGTTGGCGTATGTCGAGCGGCGCTGCTCCCCAGCCTGGGTGAGAGTGCTCGGAGATGCGTCGCTGAACGGAGTGTAGCTGTTGTAGCGGGTGCTGGCTTCGTCGTAGAGGGGATCGAAGGAGGGGGATGTCGAGACCTCCAGGACGTAGCCGGCGGCTCCGTCGATTTGCTGCCAGCGGAATGCGGGGTCTGTCTGAAGAACGGCATCCGGCTCCGGCCACTGGAGATCCAGCGTTTCGACGCCACCCGGCGAGGTCAGGCTGAAAGAGCCGCCATCGGCCCAGGCGCTGGTGAAGCCGCCGGCATCGCGGGCGCGCACACGCCAGTAGCGCGTCTGCGTGCCGAAGGCGGAGGAGACTGGAGTGATGCTGGTGTTAACGGTGTCGGCTTCCCACAGCGGCGTCCCGCTGAAATCTGGGGCGGCGGAGACCTGGATGTTGTAGACCGACGCGCCGGCTACCGACTCCCAGAGAAAACTGGGGGTCGCGCCGTTTGGCCCGACCAGGTTGGACGGTGTCCCGACCGCGCGGGAGAAATGGTGAATCGAGCTGTAGGCTCCTGGGTGGCCTCCCGGCGCTCGACTTCGCACACGCCAATACAGATCGCCGATCCCTATGGGGTAGGGCGGCACGATGGATGTGTCAGAGGTGGTGGCCGACCACACGCTGTTGTTGAACGCGAAATCTGTCGCAACGTCGATTTCGTAGGATTGCGCGCCGGCTGTGCTGGTCCACTCGAACCGCGTCGGTTGTTCAGCGGTCAGGGAGGCGCCATCAACTGGCGTGATGAGGGCCGGCCCGTCGATGTGATAGGTGAACTCGCTCTGGTTCCAGGCACTCTGGTGGCCCGAGGAATCGACTGCGCGCACCTGCCAGGACAGATTCCCCACAGGAATGCGGCCGAGGTCGCGGGGCGTGATGGTGGTGAAGAAAGTCGTGCCCCCCCACACCGGCGGGTCTAGGGGAATGCCGAACTGCACCGCTCGAACCTCGATCTCGTATTCCGTTACCTCCGGGACCGGGTCCCATGCAAAGGTCAGGCTTGTGACGGTGGCGCCCGGACCGGGGCTACGAAGTACAGGCGGCTCCAGGGTCTGGGCGAGGCCGGCACGCGGAACGGCCAAGACGAGAAAAAGCAACACCAGCAGCGAAATGGCCGGCGCGACGGGGGCAGGGAACCGTCTCATGATGAATCTTTCCTTTTGATTCTCCCAGTAGCTGATAGGAGACTAAAACCTTGTGGTCGCAGTCAACATGATGCAACAAACCGTGTCACGAAACTATGAGCAACCTTGCGAAGCCTCGGCGAGCAATGAATTGCCCGCCTCGTATTGCGAAACCCGTTGATGAACCTTGAGAAAATAATCCGGTAACAGCGCGTTGCTTCTCAGCCGGCGCCCGCACGGGCATGACCCTTCGGCAAGCTCAGGGCAGGCGTGCCCGTGCTACGCAGCAGCGCCCGATGAATCGGGCTTTCGGCCCCTTCTCGGGCGGGAAAGCCCCATTGCGGTGCATCGAGCTTGTCGAGATGATGGGGCGCAGCTTCGTAGCCCGCCGACCCTTCGACGAGCCGCCGTGGTGAGCCTGTCGAACCATCAGGACGTCGCTTCATCGGCGGGCGGGCCTGTCGGACTCAGTACCCTGATTATTTTCTCAAACTTCATAAACGGGTTGCTGTCATTCAAAAAGAGTGCGTTTCAACGCACTTCGCAGTATCAGGCGGCGAATTCATTCGTCGACTCGGTGGCCGGC
>JBHHXF010000693.1:0-2283 GCA_046756905.1 Anaerolineae bacterium
CTCGGGAGGGGCCTCAGGACGCCGCTTTGCAGTGGTAGGCGCGGTTTTAACCGCCAACCAGCCAACTATTGTCGGAGCAGAACATGATCCTCGTCACAGGAGCCGCCGGCAAGACCGGCCAGGCCGTCATCCGCGCCCTGATCGCCAGGGAAGCGGCCATCCGAGCATTGGTCCACCGCCCGGCGCAAGTCCAGACCGTCGAAGCGTTAGGAGCGCAGGAAGTTGCCGTCGGTGATATGCGAGTAAGGGTGACGATGGATCAGGCTGTGCGAGGCGTCCGGGCGATTTACCACATCTGCCCCAACATGAACCCCGATGAGGTCGCCATCGGTCAGATCGCCATCGCTTCAGCCCGCGCCGCCGGCATCGAGCACTTCGTCTACCACTCCGTGCTTCATCCGCAGACAGAGGCGATGCCGCACCACTGGCAGAAGCTGCGTGTGGAGGAGATGCTGTTTGAGTCTGGCCTGCCGTACACCATCCTCCAGCCGGCGGCCTATATGCAGAACGTGCTGGCCTACTGGGACCAAATCCTGGAGCGGCAGATTTACCCGGTGCCCTACTCCGTGCACACCCGGCTGGGCATGGTCGATCTGGAGGATGTGGCGTTGGCGGCGGCCAATGTGCTGACCAAACCGGGTCACGAGGGGGCCACGTATGAGCTGGCCGGCGCCGAGGTGCTCACTCAGATCGACGTCGCCAGAACGCTAAGTAAACAACTGGGGCGTGTGATCCGCGCTGAGACGGTCCCCATCGATGTGTGGGCGCGACAGGCCCGAGCCTCAGGTCTCGGCGACTATCAAGTCGAAGTTCTGATGAAGATGTTTCGCTACTACGAGCGCTACGGTTTCTGGGGGAATCCCAACACCCTGAGCTGGCTGCTGCGCCGGCCTCCTACCACCTTTGCCGCCTTCGTCCAGCGGACGGCGCAGGAGCGGTCGGACAAGTAGCAACCTGGCCGGCGACTAGGCCACCAGCAACTCGGCCGCGGTATCGCTCGTGTAATTCCGCAGCTTCGGATACCGCCACGCGACCCAGCCCATCAACAGCACGGTGGCCACGCCGCCGGTGAAGATGGCAAACGGAGCACCCAGGGCGGCTGCGACCAGGCCGGCCTCCAACTCCCCGAGTTGCGGTCCCCCCATGAAAAAGATCATGTTGACGCTGGTCATGCGCCCGCGCAGGCGATCGGGGGTCATGATCTGGCGGATGGTGCCGCGAATCACGGTGGAGACGGTGTCGCCGGCGCCCGTCAGGCCGAAAAGAAAGTAGGAGAGCGCGAACAGCGTGGAGACACCAAAAAGCGCAGTGGCCAAGCCATAGACGGCCACGCTCAGGAGCAGCACCACACCCTGGCGGTGGATGTCCTCGCGCAGGGACAGGATGGCGCCGGCAATGAAGGCACCAACCGGCTGGGCCGTGGATAGCAAACCATACCCCTCAACTCCCACGCCGAGCACGTCGCCGGCCACGATGGGGAGCATGGTGCGGGCCGAGGAGAAGAAGGTGGCAAAGAAGTCGAGCAGCATGGTGCTCCAGATGATGCGCGAGCCATAGGTGAAGCGCAGTCCCTCAATCATCGCCTTCCAGCCCAATCCGGTGTCCTCGGCCGCCGCGTGTCCGCGGTAGTGCATCAGCAGCAGGGCGATGAGGACGGCTACGAAGGATAGTGCATTGATCGCATACACCAGGCCAATGTCGAAGGCGCCGACCAGCACGCCGGCCAACGCCGGGCCAACAATGGTGCCGATCTGCCAGAGCAGCGTATTCAGGCTCACCGCGTTCGTCAGGTGTTCGAGGGGCACCAGGTTGGGAACGAGGGCTTGCCGCGCCGGGTTGTCGAAGGCGAAAGCGGCGGCCCCCGCGGCCGTGAGAAGGTAGATGGCGGGAATGCTCGCGTGACCTGTCAGCGTGATGGCGGACAGGATGGCCGCAAAGAGGGCGGCGGCGCTCTGAGTCCAGATCAGCAACTGCCGGCGGTCCCGCGTGTCGGCCAGCATACCCCCCAAGAGGGCAAAAAGAATGATGGGCACAATGCGCACCAGCCCCAGCGCCCCCAGCCCCAGGGCGCCGGCGTTCAGCCCAATCTCCCTCCCAAACAGCGACAGGGTATACGACTCACCGCGCAGGAGTTCGTAAACATGCCAGTTAATGGCAATGATCTGCATCTGTGAGCCAACGGTGGAGACCAATTGCCCGAACCACAGCAGCCGGAAATCACGGTGTTGAAGGGCTACGAGGCGATGAGCTGATGTGTTGTTGTTGGCCATGCGCTCTCAAAAC
>JBHHXF010000694.1:0-2278 GCA_046756905.1 Anaerolineae bacterium
GAACCGACCAGGACCACTGAACCAACCCGAACCGAGGAACCGACCAGGACCACTGAACCAACCCGAACCGAGCGGCCGACCAGGACCACTGAACCAACACGGTCCGAGGAGCCGACCGACGTCCCGGAACCGACAAAGACTGAAAAAGCTAACACCTCAGCCGAACAGGCTGATCTGCCGGCTGCCAGCGCACCACCACCGACGCCTGACGCGAGAGAAAACGGCCCTCGGACAGGAGGCCAGGGCAACGATGCCGATCTGCTCGGCATAGCGATGTTGGCCGCCACCGTGGCTGGAGTGGTGCTCCTGCAACAACCGCAGGAGTAGGTGGGGAAAGCCGGCAAGTTGGCTTCCCCAGCCAACACAGAACCGATACGCATATCCATGGAGCGGGGTCGAAAGACTCCGCTCTTTGCGTTCATCGAAGGATCAGGCGCGGTTCGGTTTAGCCAATTCTAGCTGAGCCGGCAGTTGAAATCCCGCCTATCATTGCAAAGTCGTTGGGATCAACGCGTCTGGTGGATCGGCTGTCATTTCCCCCATCGACTTCAGATTTCTACACAATATCATGTATTTTTCGGCCTCCTTGTCCCTCTGTCGTGACGAGTGGGGTCCGATAGAGGTATGTTGGGCCTACGACGATAAACCGGAAAGTTGAAAGGAGTGTAGTTCTGCGATGCAACCCCTCCCTCAATCACAAAATGTGAAGGATACCGCTCCCTGGCTGGGGCCGTATCGAATACCAGACAATAATGTCCAGCTTGCCAGTCCTCAGATCCGACTCAACGGAAAGGCGGCAAAACCACACCGACCTCGCATCGCTTTGTATTCGCACGACACCATGGGGTTGGGTCACATGCGGCGTAATCTTTTGATTGCCACAGTGCTGGCCCGATCCGAATCACACCCCATCATCCTGATGATCGCCGGCGCGCGCGAGGCGGCCACCTTCTCCATGCCGGCCGGCGTTGACTGCGTGACGCTGCCGGCGTTTGGCAAGCAGACAAACGGTCAGTACCGTGCCCGCTCCCTCGCCTTGTCCCTCAATAACCTGGCCGCATTGAGATCGAATACCATTCGCGCCACTTTGGAGTCCTTTCAACCAGATGTCTTGATTGTTGACAAAGTGCCGCTAGGCGCATTCCAGGAGCTGAAGCCGGGCCTCGCGCTGTTGAGGGCGCGTGGACGCACCCGCTGCGTGCTCGGCCTGCGAGATGTGCTCGATGACCCCGTGGTGGCGCACCGCGAATGGCGTCGCGGGCAGAGCGACGCCGCCATCTGCAACTACTACGACGCTGTGTGGGTGTATGGAGACCCAACGGTATACGACCCCGTCCGCGAGTACGGCTTTTCCCACGCAACGGCCGTCAAAGTTCGGTACACAGGGTACCTGGACCGACGAACGAAAAATGGGACGCTCGCCGGTAAAGACTCTGATCTGCTGGCTGAGCTTGAGTTGCCCCCTGGCCGGCTGGTCCTGTGCATGGTTGGCGGCGGGCAGGATGGCTACCGGCTGGCCACCGCCTTTGCGCGGACGAAACTGCCACCCGACACCAACGGTGTGATCGTAACCGGGCCGTTTATGCCGCCGGCGGCCCAGCAGAGCCTGCACCGGATTGCCGATACTCACCCCCGCTTACGAGTCGTCGAGTTTACCACCGAACCTGAGCGTCTGTTGCGCCTCGCTGACCGCGTAGTGGCTATGGGCGGCTACAACACCGTCTGCGAACTACTCTCATTCGAAAAGCGCACCCTTATCGTGCCAAGGGTGCTCCCTCGCCGCGAGCAACTCATCCGCGCCGAGCGTCTGCGGGAGCTGGGCCTCCTGGACATGCTCCATCCTGACGACCTCACACCCGAGGCGCTGGCTGAATGGCTTACTCACGGCGACCGGCCCCCCGCCGGCACAGGCAACCGGATAGACTTCGAGGGCCTGACACGATTGCCACACCTGCTCGCCGACCTGCTCGCCACACCGTGTCCTGCTGAAGCCACTCGACATCTCTCCGACTGCCAGGAGGAAAGATGAATAGACCTAACAATCCAGATTCGTTCAAAGGGGATCGTCAGATCCCCGTCTGGCAAGATTGGACCTACTGACACTCTTTCGCTGACTGGAGGTAATTCCTATGTCGTTACCAAGACCAATACGCGTTGGCTACGTACTCAAGATGTATCCGCGCTTTTCCGAGACCTTCATCGTCAACGAGATTCTCGCGCATGAGGCAGCCGGCCTCGACCTGGAGATCTTCTCGCTGCGGCCGCCGGCTGATGGGCG
>JBHHXF010000695.1:0-2278 GCA_046756905.1 Anaerolineae bacterium
GCTGTCATGTGGCTATGCCCTGCGACGTCACATATCCGCGCGCTTCCTCATAGGCTGCAATGAAACCGAGTAAGACGCCATCCATGAATCGATCGATGCGTCGGTACAGATTCAGGCTCTCATACCCATCTGACGGTTGGGATATGCCGGGCAACTGCAGGGCTGTCCTGGCGAAGCTGGTGCGGAAATAGAGGAACGCCTCCACTGCATCTAGCAACTGGATGTTGGCGGAATAGGACTCATGGCCGTAATCATAGCCGACCTCGCGTCCCTGTTTGAGAAATCGCTCATCCTCCTCCTGTCGTGTGAGGTACTGAAGCAGTAGCCCCAGCAGGCGCTGTCCCAACTCGCGCATCCTGCCGACAACTTCAGCCTGAACGAACGGCGCATGCCACTCCCGCCGTATCGCAGCCTCTATCTCTGCACTCTGTGCGATCTCAGTTTGAGGGGCTCCCATTGGGAATTCGCTTCCTGTGTACTGAGACAGGGCCTGCTCCTTGTGTTCCAGGTAGCGGTTCACGACGACGCGCCGGAATCGTCGATGTCCGCCAGGGGTGCGCGTGCAGGGAATAGTGCCGGCATCGGCCCAACGCCGCAAGGTGGAGGGGTGGACCCCGATTAGCTCGCTGGCTTCTTTCAGGGATAGCCATTCGGTCTGGTCGATGTCGGTCATAGCTCACCTCGGTTTTGGGCTGAAAACTGTGTAATCCTACCACCAGAATTATACAAGGACCGGCAAAACGGGTCAAGAGGGCGAAAAGTTGCTTGACATATCGTGAGTCTCTCGTGACACAGGGGTGACTATACTGGCGTCCGCAAGCTGGATGGTGCGCCCAGGTCCCGTGGCGGCAAAGGGTCTATGCAAAACAGGTTGACCGATGGTCGCCTGTTGTCGCCGGGGGGGTTTTTGGCCTGGACTCCTGCCCAACGCACGCTGGCTTGCCCGGGCACGGGTCGCGGAAACGCGGCTCGTGTCCGTTTCTTCTCGGCTCCACTCACGCCAGCTTCAACTGCACGTGTCCCACGCGGATAACGTCACCGGGCGCTATGATGGCCGGCGCGTCGAGGCGCATCCCATTCAAGAACGTGCCATTCGTGCTCCCCAGGTCTTCCAGCCACCAGTGGCCGTCCCGCATAGAGATCAAGGCATGTTGCGCTGAGGTCCCTTCATCAGGCAGTACGACGATATTTGAGAGGTCTCGGCCGAGGGAAGTCACGGGCCGCAGGGGAAGAGTGTCGCCGGGGCGCAGAGGTGACGGGCCGGCATCTACGACTACAAGTGTTCGCCGTTCGGCCGTCTGACCGGAGGTCGTAGGCGACTCGGGCCGGACGCTGGCGCGCAGCTCTCGCAAGGCCACTACAACTACCGCTAACAGAAACAGGTACAGGCCGATGATTAACAGCAGGCGGAGGGCGAGAACCTGCGTTTCCAGAGTCATCTTGTCTCTTCCGCATCGGCTTGGGAGGCAGCGCCGGCTATCGCTTGCACGTGCGCTGTCACGTCACCGACGGTTATCGTGTCGCCGGCTCGCAGCACGCACTCTTCGATTGCTCGCCCATTCACCTGTGTGCCGTGGGTGCTGTGGAGATCCCGCAGAAGCCAACGACTGTGGCGAAACAGAATCTGGGCGTGCCGGCGGGAGACGCTGGCGCTTTGAATGATTACGTCGTTGTCGAGGCTGCGCCCAATGCTAATTGGCGGCTGGCTCAGAGGTAATATTCTCTGGCCGATGACCAACTGGAGTGGTTCGCCATGCGGGTGATCTTCGGCAGTCGCGGCGCTGCGGATGTCGTCCGTGCGAATCGCCTGCGTCGCGTCGATGCTGCCTGTGGGGCCGGTACCGCCGCCGGCCAACTGTGCGCTGATGGTCAAGCGACCGCGAGAGATGCGAGGTTCGACCGTAATCGTGACGTGGGGTCGGCCAATAAACTCGAATCCCTGTTTATCTGCCTTATCCACCAGATATGACGCCAACTCATCTTCCAGCGGCTCCTTGAACGAAACGAACTGCTGAAAGGTATCGGGGTGCAGACCGACGTGGTAAACGTTTGGGACGAAGATCTTCCCGGCGCCAATGGTCTGGTTGTCTTCCATGGACCGACCTAGCCGGCGAGCGATTTCCACCGGCTCCAGTCGGTGTCCCCCCATGCGCTCGAAAGCACCTTCCACCAGTTTCTCTGCGAAACTCTCGAACCGAGACAGCCCTGTTGCCATATCAGATGTGATTATCAGTACCTGGGAAAATTCGCTCCAGGCGGGTCCGAGACCCGCCGATTT
>JBHHXF010000696.1:0-2268 GCA_046756905.1 Anaerolineae bacterium
CGGGCCCCAAACCATCGTCGAACGAATCGTGACTTTCTGCCATGTTTCATCTCCCAATCACCCTCCCGCAGGTTGCGATGAACGATGCTTCTTCCCCGAAGACAAGCTCTTGACCAGTGATTTCCGGCAAAACAAGGTTCAAGCCTGCGGGAGGGTGTGTTTACCCTGATTATATGAACGAGTCAAATCCTGGAAATTCCACGTTCTTTGAGCCAGGTCCTTACTCTTACCCGCCGCTCGGTGTCATCTCGGGGTGACAGACGCAGATATGTCTGAAGATCGGTGATGGTGCTGCTCTCGTCGCCCAGGCGAGCGCGAAGGCGTCCACGGCTGAAATAGAAGCGGCCTGTGCCGGGGGCGCGGGCAATCGCCCGGTTCAGGTGCGCCAATGCCTCGTCCCAGTGGCCCAGATCGCGCAGTGCCAGTCCGAGCTTGTGGTGGGTTTCGGCCCGAGGCGCACGCTCCAGCGCCGCCTTGTAGTCCTTGACGGCGGGTTCGGTTGAACCGATTTCGTAGTAGGCCAGCCCTCGGCCTTCGTAGGCCGGCGCGAAATCCGGGTTGCTGCGTATTGCCTTGTCGTAGGCTCTGATCGCCTGCCGATACGTTTTCGTAGCACGCTCCTCGTCCCCCTGGGCGCGCTGGGTATTCCCCAGGATGCGCAGCGCCTCGCCCAGGTTGAACGCAGCGTGGGCGAAGTCGGGAGCCAGCTTCGTCGCCCGTCGGTAGTCGGCGATGGCGGCGCGACGATCCTGGCGGTAGACGGCGTGCACGTTGCCGCGATAGAAGTAGGCGTAGGCCAACCCCTCCGGCAGCTCATCGCCGGCCCCATCTTCGACCGCTGCAATAGCCTGATTCAGCGCGTTTAGCGCCCGGTCATAGCTCCTTTCCCAGTAGTATAACTGGCCCAGGGTGAAGAAGACAAAATAGTCCACCTGGCGCGGCAGCTCGTGGTTGACGAAAAGGGCAAAATCCTCGTTCGAGTACAATGCTCCGCGCACGCTGGCATCGGACCGAAAGACCCCCGAATCCCGATAGGCGAACAGGGAAGCGGTCACGCTGAAGCAGGCGCGGAAGCGGCTGAGGTCGTACCACCCCCAAATGACCAGCGCGGCGCCGTACCGCGCCGCCAGCCGGCGCACGAAATCGTCGTCGCCCGGCCCGAAAGCCGTCTGCTTCAGCCAGACGACGCGCACCGCTCCCAGGTCCGCCTTGGCAACGTGATCCTGCAACTCATCGCGCAAGTCGATCTCGAAATGGGCCTCTGCGTGACCCTTGAACTCCGGGATGAGGATGAGGGTTTCCCCAGGGCCGGCCGGCTTCGCCTCCAGCGCGTCGGGCGGTGCGGAAAAGATGCGCTCCGCACCCCGCTCCAGGAAGAGCGTGGGGATGCTCCAGCTCCAGCCGCCCCGATCCAGCAGGAAGCTGCGCGCTTCGTTGGCCGCCAGGTCGATCTGGCCGTGGGTCGCCAGCCGGCGGTAGAAGTGGTAGGTAAACTCGCGGGCCACGTCGATGCCCACCTTGTCGCGCATGGCCACGGCCGCTCCCGCCCCCGCCTCGATCAGGGCCGGCGCCATGCCCACCAGCACGCCGGCGTTCACCTGCGCTGCCGACTCGCAGGCCGCCAACATGATCAGGTGGGGTGGTCGGGGAAGCGCTGCCAGACGCGCACTCCATTCATCCTGAGGAACGACGTGGATGGTGCGATCCGCGTCCTTTTCCAGGTAGAGGCCGGCTTTGTGGGTGTCGCGGTGGAAGCTGCCATGCCCCAGGAAGTGAAAGATGTTCGGCTCCCCCTCCAGAACCTGGCAGATGCGGTCCAGGCTGACCGGCGGTTCGACGAATTCAACCTCGACCAGACCTTGCAAGGGTCGCAGTGCTCGCTGGAATTCGGCCTGCTCCAGATCGGTGTCGATAGCAGCCATACCCCATTCGGCAAGATTGGACGGGTTGCTGATGGCGACGACGACACGCAGGGGCCAATCGATCTGTGGCGGGCGAGCGTGGCTGTCGGTGTCGGGGTGGAGCAGGCGCGAGAAGGGCGTGGCCGGCCCGGTCGCCAGGGGCAGGGGGTGATCGCCGTTGGGGCGTAGCAGGCATTCCCAGCGTAGGTCGTGGAACGCGCCCACATCGCCGGCCACGACCAGCCGCACGCGGGCCGGGCCGGCCTGCTGCAGCGCCTGGCCGATGTCGCCGGCCAGGATTGTCTGGGTCAGAGCGCGGCCGTATGCTTCCGGGTCCTGGATGTCCCCCAGCGCGGCGACGTCCAGT
>JBHHXF010000697.1:0-2265 GCA_046756905.1 Anaerolineae bacterium
TTCTTTTACGGACCCTAAGAAGGCCTCAGACATCTGGAAAGGGGGCACGCGAGAGAGACGCTATGCGTGAAATGCGAAATCCAGGTGTCGGTTGAGGTCTATGCTATAGTATAGCGAACTTTCAATCTGTTGTCAACGGTTCTTGCCCACCATTTCAGCGCCGTTCACTCGATTGGAGCCGGTTCGTCGCCAAGGAAAAAGCCGGATGCGGCGGCCGCTGCCAGGGCTGCCGGCACATCCACCACTCGCGGACCGTTCGTGGACAGTCGGATGAAGAACTCGTCCCTCGCGTGAACCTGGATCTCCCGCTCACCGTCCAAGGCGAGGATGGATGGGTGATCAGTGACAGGGACCATGTCTCCCGACGATAGCAGTCGATGCCCGGCAATACGCACTTGTTGCACCAGGCCCGGCGCAACGGCCGCCAGCACCGGCCGACCATTGTCTCCCATCCGCAGGAACAGGCCCTGCCGGCTGTTAGCCGGCTGCGCTTGCAGATTCCCACCTATTGACGACAACCCGATGTTGCCGGGTTCGGCCCGTGTCAGCACCACAGCCCGCACCTTGGACATGTCCCAGATGGCGCGCGAGGCCACAAACAAGTCGTCGTAGACAGCCACGTCCACCAGAGCGATGTCCACCACCTGGTCGTTGCGACATACCTCCAGCCGGCGCGTTTGTTGAACCACCTGACCATCATCCACGATGCCAGCGGCCACAACGCCGGCGGCGAGACCGGCAATGGTTCCTTCGATCATCACGGGGAAAACGTTGTTCGTGCCGGTGGAGATTGGCACCAGCGGCACGTCTCCGCAGCCCTTAGCCACGACCCGGTTGGTTCCGTCACCGCCCAGGGTGACGATGCAGCCGACGCCGGCCTCTCGCATCGCCTGGGCCGCTCGGGTGGAATCGGTCTGATCGAAGCGGGCCGGCATGTCGAGAAACGCAGCGTTCAACTTCAGCTTGAGGTGCTTCAATGCCCTTCGCCCGATACCGAAGCCGTCCGGCATCAGGAGCACGTCATCGATGCCGATGGCATTCAGACCCAGAATGACGCGGCGGACGATGTTTGCCTTTTCGTTGTTGTCGAAGACCGATCCGTGGGCTACCAGCCGACGGATGTCCCGCCCTGAGGCGGGGTTTGCTATGATACCAACGCTTGCCATACGTGACCTCGCTATTCCGTCGTTCAATTTTCCGATTGCCGCATTATAATGGACCTGCTGGATGCGGTCAATCGAATGTATTGCGTACTGCGTACTGCGTTCTTCGTAAGGAGCTGAAATTGGACAAGCACATAATTCATTACTATGTCCAAAGTCCGATCTCTGTAGTTGCAACTCTCCGGAGGTTGCTGTAAACTACACACATCATACACCAGACGGGAGGTATTCATGCTGGAATTTGTGACAGGCATTGTGCGCGCAGCCGGCCAGCTCATTCACGAGAACTACGAGCAGGTTCACCGGATTAACCGCAAATCGAGCGAGATCGATCTGGTTACGGAGGTAGATCTGGCCGTTGAGCAGTTGCTGGTGAGCGCCATTCTGGAGCGCTTCCCCGGCCACGCCATCCTGTCTGAAGAGGGACACGGTGTTCAACAGACGTCGGACTACCTGTGGGTCCTTGATCCGTTGGATGGGACAGTGAACTATGCTCACGGCTTTCCCATCTTCGCCGTGTCCGTGGCCGTCCAGCAACGAGACGAAACGATCCTCGGCGTCATCTACGATCCCCTTCGCGATGAGATGTTCGCCGCTGAAAAGGGAGCCGGCGCGACCCGCAACGACCAGCCCATCCACGTATCGGCCACCGACCGGCTACAGGACGCGTTGCTGGCTACCGGTTTCCCGTATGACCGCGCGACCCGCAGCGACAACAACGTCGCCGAATTCAATCACCTCATCACGCGCGTCCAGGGCATCCGGCGGGCTGGCGCTGCCACGTTGGACATGGCCTACCTGGCTGCCGGCCGGCTCGACGGCTATTGGGAACAGCACCTCAGCCCGTGGGACTGGGCGGCCGGCGTGCTGCTAGTTGCGGAGGCCGGCGGCGTGATAACAGACTTCGACGGCGGGCCGTGGGGCCTCGATACGGTGAAGATTGTGGTGACGAACGGGCGAATTCATGAGGAACTGTTGAGGGGGTTGGGGATGTACGGGAGAACTGACCGCGCACGTCCATGAAAACAACCCTCGGAGCTACCGTCGTTCTCCTCCCCTGGTTCGCAATTTGGATATCGGTGGAAAACCTTTTATAATCAGT
>JBHHXF010000698.1:0-2265 GCA_046756905.1 Anaerolineae bacterium
TCCACGTGAGCGGGGTCGAAGCCGGGCATGAACCGATCCAGAGTAGGCCGGTTGAGGCGATACCAGACGTGCAGGCCGTCCTTGCGGGACTGGACCAGGCCGGCCCGCTCCAACACGCGGTAGTGGTGTGACAGCGCCTGCGGCGTCAGATCGAACCGCGCGCCAAAGTCGCCGCAGCCCAGCTCGTCGGCCTGGCACAGCATACGCACCATCTCGTAGCGCGTCGGATCGGACAGCGCCTTGAAAACCAGAATCGCCTGCTCGGAAAACTCGGACATGGTTGACTGCCTACTTCGAAGATCGTGGAAGTAATTGTACTTGGAATGGGCCGGCGTGTCAAACCGTGACTCGTTGAGTGCTTCGATCTCGCCACTGGAGCGTGTAGAGCTTGAAATAGACGCTACCTCTCGCCAGCAACTCCTCGTGCGTCCCCTCCTCCACGATCCGGCCATCGTCGATCACCACAATGCGGTCAGCGGTGGTGATAGTGGACAGGCGGTGGGCGATGACGAAGGCCGTGCGGCCCTCCAGCAGGCGCTCCAGCGCCCGCTGGATCACCAACTCGGTTTGCGTGTCCACCGACGACGTGGCCTCGTCCAGGATCAGGATGCGCGGGTCGGCCAGCAAAGCGCGAGCGAAGGCGATAAGCTGGCGCTGCCCGACCGACAGGTGGACGCCGCCCTCGCCCACCACCGTGTTGTACCCCTCAGGCGTCTGCGTGATGAACGCGTGGGCGCCCACGGCTTTGGCAGCCGCTATCACGTCCCGATCGCTGGCTCCCAGCCGGCCATACCGGATGTTGTCGGCGATGGCGCCGTTGAACAAGAACGTCTCCTGGAGCACCACGCCCATCTGCCGGCGCAGTGACTGGAGCGTCACGCGCCGGATGTCGTGCCTGTCGATGGTGATGCGCCCGCGTTCGATCTCGTAGAAGCGGGCCAGTATGGCCACCAGGCTGCTCTTGCCGGCCCCCGTCTCGCCCACCAGCGCCACCGTTTCCCCCGGCTCCACCCGCAGGTTGATCTCCTTCAGCACCGGCTCGCCGTCGTAGCCGAACCACACGTGCTCGTAGACGACCTCTCCGTCGATGGCCGGCAGCTCATGGGCGTCGGGACGATCCTGGATGAGCGGCTCACGATCCAGCAACTCGAAGATGCGCTCACTGGCCGCCATGGTGGATTGCAGAGTGTTGTAGCGGCGCGCCAGATCGCGGATGGGGTCGAAGAAGCGGTCGATGTAGAGCACGAAGGCGTAGAGCGTGCCGGCGGTCAGCAGCGTGGTCGCGCCCAGAATCTGGAGACCGCCGTAGGCGACCACCAGCGCCACCGCCGCTGAGCCGATCATATCCACCGACGGGAAGAAGACGGACGACAGCCACGCCGCCTCCAGGTTCGACTCCAGGTGATCGGTGTTCAGTTCGACGAAGTGCTCCAGGTTGCGCCGCTCCCGCGAAAAAGCCTTGACCACGCGAACCCCTGTGATGTTCTCGTTGAGGTTGGCGTTGACCGAGGCCAGCCGGCGGCGAATCTGGCGATAGCTGTCCCGCGCCCGATCGCGCCACCACCTGGTGACCAGCACCATCAGCGGAAGCGTGAGAAACACCAGCAGCGACAGCCGCGCGTTCATCGACAGCATGGCGAAGATGATGCCGACAAGCAGGAAGATGTCGCGGAACGTGCCGACGACGGCCCAGGTGACGAAATCCTGGAGCACACCGACATCGGAGATGAGGCGCGAGATGAGGCGGCCCACGGCATAGCGGTCGTAGAAGCTGAGGTCGAGGCGCTGCAAGTGCCGAAAAAGTTGGTTGCGAACCTCGTAGATGATCTCAGTACCCACCCGCGCCATGATGTACAGGCGCACCCGCGCCACCTGCCACGCCACGAAACTGGCGAGGACGAACAGCCCCACCAGCACGACCAGAGGCCGCGTCGGCTGGCCGGCCAGGTTTGCCAGGAAGTCCGGCAGTTCCTGCACCGCCTTTCCCGACGACAGCGTCTGGCTCAGCACGCCGTCGATGGTCCAGCGAATGATGTAGGGGCCGGCCAGTGCCGCCGCCGACTGCACGGCCATCATGATCAATGCCAGGGCGATGGACCACTTGTGGGGCGCCATGTACGCCAGCAGCCGGCGCATGATCTGCGGATCGTACGCCTTGCCCAGCACGTCGTCGTCGGGCAGCCAATCGAGTTCGGCCTGCGGCTCTTTAGTCTTGCGTGGTTGCTTGCTAGTCTTGTTCGTCATGCCTCGCGTTTCGGCAGTTGA
>JBHHXF010000699.1:0-2262 GCA_046756905.1 Anaerolineae bacterium
TCTGTCCGCACGAACAGCCACCCGCCGGCTGGAGCTAGTGGATAGACAATTGGTTCACCGAGAGCCAACATGAAATCGGTATGCTCCTGCCCGCTCTCGGTCTCAAAATACCGCACATTGCCGGCTTCCGTGCCGACGATCACATACCTGCCGTTGGTGATTGGCCCGACGCCGATGGCGCTATCCATGCTCAACCTCCACGCTTCTTCGCCGTTCCGACCGGACCAGGCATGAAGCGAGCCATTGGCGGAGGTGGCGTATACCCTTCCTCCGTCGCATGCCAGGCCAACAATCGCGCTGTCTGCTTCACCCTGCCACACCTCTTTCCCCGTGATCATCGAGAAGGCGTGCACCCAGCCCGCGTCCGTCCCGACGAGGACAAAGCCCCACGCTTCGCCCACAACAGGTGGGGTTGTCGGCCGGCCGAGCGTCTCGGCAACCCAGGCGATGTCCTGGACCACCGGGTCAATGGCGTAAATGGCGTTATGCTCGCCGGAGAGAAAGATCGCCACATTTGTCGCGGTAGGTGGTCGCGGGAACGACTCATTCTTGCCCAATTCAAGTGACAGGAAGGCGTCACCGGCGAAAGGATCGAAGGCGTGCAGCCATCCGCCGGTGGTAGCATAGGCTGCGCCGTCGTAGCCAATGCCCAGGCCGCCAGAGACAGGTCCGGCCAGGTCGCCGGCCCCGATGCGCCAGATGAGCCGGGCATCGGCGAGGTTCAGCCCATACAGCTCACCATCCTCGGTTGGCACCAAGACTACCATGTTCTCCTCAGCAGCGTAGATGGCCGGCGGCGCGATTACGTGCGCGCCAAAGCGGGTCTCCCAAACGACATCGCCTGTGGCCCAGTCAAGAGCTCGAACTATACCGTCGCCTACCCCAAGAACCACCAGTCCACCGCCGCCAACCAGGCCCGTACCCCCCTCAGTTTGCGGATTGTATGTCCAGCGTGGGTCAGGCTTTAGCGCGTTCCATTCTTCTTCAATAGAACTACACTGAGCCGGGTTACCAGTGATTACAGGCCACAGGCTATCCGCGCTAGGGTGCACAACTGATGCGAGGGTATCGGCAGTTGACGCCGATGTTGGCGTAGGCAAAGTGAGGCGAGTCGAGCCAGGTATGCCGGTCGGAGCCGAGCTTAGCTGCACTGAATTGGTGGGCAGAGGCGTTTCGTGGTGCGAGAAACTGCGCAGGGTCAGCGTGGCGAGCAGGCCAAGCCCCAGCAGGACGACCAGGGCGAACGCCCATCGTCGCCGCGATGCATGAAGGAGCCAGCCCTCTCGCAGCTTTCGACCGTCTTTGATGAAGCTCAGCCACCTGGGGAAGGACACACGCTGGGACAAAGTGGGCGCCGGCGGCTCCCGCAAGGCGGACTCAAACAACGCCGCCGTCGAAAAGCGGTCAGCCGGGTCTTTGGACAGGGCTTTTGTCAGGGCGTTTTCAATCCTGGGGGGCAGACTGGGATTGTGTTCGGTGATCGGAGGAGGCGGCGCATAGAGTTGTTGGTAAAACAGTGCTGAAGTGCTGAGATTTTCAAACGGTGCCTGGCCGGCCAGCATTTCATAGAGGATGACAGCCAGGCTGTACAGGTCAGACCGCCCGTCCGTTGGCTGGCCCTGAATCTGCTCGGGCGACATGTAAAGCGGCGTGCCGAGGGTGACGCCACTCATCGTGATCGACGGGGCTGTGTCCAACCAGGCCAACCCAAAATCGACAATGGTAGCTTTGTCGTCTGGGCTGACGATGATGTTGGCCGGCTTGAGGTCACGGTGGACCACACCGCGCTGGTGGGCGTAGTCGAGTGCGCCGGCCAGTTGGTCGAACAACTCCAGGCTGCGCTCAAGCGGCAACGGCCCTTGTGCGGCCAGCAATTCCTTGAGGGTGCGGCCCTCGATCCATTCCATAGCGATGTAAGGCCGGCCCTCGTGCTCGCCAAACTCGTACACGATAGCGATGTGAGGATGCTTGAGGCCGGCCGCCAGGGCAGCCTCGCGGTGGAAGCGGGCAAGAGCGTCTTGGTCACCCCCCAGGTGGGGCGCAAGCAGTTTGAGAGCTACCGGGCGGTTGAGAGATGGGTCGAGGGCACGATAGACTACGCCCATGCCGCCACGCCCAACCTCGACCTCCAGCCGGAATCGACCGATTCGCGTGCCGGGAGAGAGTGGATCGCTCATACTGAGCAATTATACTCTTATGTACTCCTCTGGGCCAGTGCCTTTTTCACCTGCTCGCGGTGCCGTGGCTCAAGTTTGAGATATG
>JBHHXF010000700.1:0-2260 GCA_046756905.1 Anaerolineae bacterium
TGTCGAAGGGTTGCCGCGAATTCATTCGCCAGGCCGCCGGCCATCGGCCAGAGATTGGCTCCTGCGTGTTCTCCAGGTGACACTGTTCATCCCGCTGCTCCTGGTCGCCTATCGGGTCATGATCCAGCCATCCGGCTCACCCCAGGAACTCGTGTTCGCCAGCGCGTCTCAACAGCGCATTCTCGTGATCCACAACTCTACGGACGTGTACGGAGATAAGGTCTTCGCCAACGCCTTGCAGGCCCTGGACTACGCCCGACTGAATCATGAGGAGCTGGACCTGGCCAGCGCGGGGATGTGGCCCGATCTGGATCAGTACAGCTCGCTCCTGCTCGTCACTGAGATGTTGAACTCCATTGACGAGACGCAGGCTCAGCAGATTGCTGACTACGTGGCTGCCGGCGGCGGTCTCGCTGTAGTCTACCGCGCATGGAATCCCCACCTGGCGACTCTTTTCGGCATGGAAGGTGGAGCAAAGTACCCTGAACTGATCGAAGGGGAGGGGGGACTCCGCTTCCAGGCAGATCTCTTTCCGGGGGTCAAAGGGCTTGACCTGAGCGAAAAGACGGTCCCCGGTCTGTCACCGTTCAACGTGGCTCTCCAGCGAGACGTGAAGGTCCTGGCCCGTTCCGGGACAGGCCGGCCGATTGTCTGGTTGTATCGTCACGGCCAGGGACGCGTCATTTACTGGAACGCGGCCTTCCTGACAGTGAAGGAGGCACGGGGCTTCATCGTCCAGTCGGTGATGAATGTCCAGGGGGTGGGCGTGCTGCCCATCGCCAACTTCGCCACTCTCCAGATAGACGACTTTCCGGCATCCATCTCTACCGAAAAGATCGAGCCGGTGAAGACTGAGTACGACATGACGCTGGTCGACTTCTACGATAAGGTTTGGTTCCCGGATATGATGGACATTGCTCGGCGGTACGGACTTACTTACACGTTTCTGCTTCCTTTCAACTACAACGCGCTGGTCGAGCCACCTTTCACCTTTCGCGAATGGGAGCACGCCGACGTCGAGGTGGACAATCAGCGCGTTTTCTACTCGGTCTATGTGTCCCATCTGGCTGCCCAAGGGCACGAACTGGGCCTCCATGGCTACAATCATATTTCGCTCACGCTGGAGAACTGGCCCAGCGAGGAGGATATGGTTGCGGCGCTGCAGGCAGCCTGGGACCGCTGGGACGCGGACAACCTGGGTCCGCACACAGTCACCTATGTGCCCCCCAACAACATCTACGACGCCGCCGGCGCGCGGGCGCTGACCGAGGGCTTTCCATCGCTGAGAATCCTGGCCGGCATCTACACCGGGCATTTTGAAAGTGGCGGAAACCGCGAGTTCGGGCCGGAGCCCTGGAATCCACAACTCTTCGACATCCCCCGGTTGACCTTCGGGTACAACATGACTCAGCGCTACCGCTATGTGATGATGTCTGAACTGGGGATGATGGGCATCTGGACCCACTTCATGCACCCGGATGACGTCGTGCATACGCCGGCGAACTATCCCCACGCGGAGCACCTCCGCAATCCCAATTACTGGCCCTGGCGCGGGGATTACACCGGCCAGAAGAACGGGTTTTACTACCGCTTTCTGCGCTGGCTGGACTTCGCCCGGACAACTTATCCCTGGCTGCGGTACGTCCGCACCAGCGATTCGCTGGACATCCTGCGTTTGCATTTGCAAAACAAGGTCACGGTTGATCTAAAGCCCCAAGGGGTAGTGCTGCACTCGACGACGCCGACCTACTTCCAGGTGCGCGTTAACGATGGCCGGCGCATATTCCTCAACACGCTCGCGGGGGCCCAGTTGGTGCATGTGTACCAGGGCGAAGGATACACGCTCTACACCCTGCGTGGCGTCAAGCAAGAGGTCCACCTGCAGATGCTGATGCCGATTGGTTCCGGCGGCGTGGCTCCAGGGCCGGCCAGGCCAGGTGACCAGCCGGCGCCCGATCTCCTGGGGCCGGAGGTCGAGGAAGAGGATACCGGGCCGGCAGACTTGCAGAACGAGGACCTGTGGCAGAAGGTGGCGGTTCCCACCGAGACGCCGGAACCGACGTCTGCTGTGCCGTTGGCGCCCCTACCCAGCCCGGCCTTCCCCGTCTCGCCAACCTCGACACCGGTCCAGGGGGGTGGATCGTGATGTTGCAATTGGAGAATCGCCTGCTGCTACGCCACTCCGCTTACGCTGCGTGGCTTACTACGAACCGCCACTCCGCTTACGCTGCGTGGCTTACTACGAACCGCCACTCCGCTT
>JBHHXF010000701.1:0-2256 GCA_046756905.1 Anaerolineae bacterium
TTCGTATCAGGCCGTGAATTCATTCATGGACTGAGGGCAGGCTGGGTAGTTACAACTATAGGCTCTGATCCAGAATGCTCTGAAAGCCGGCGCAGACCGTATCTCCCATCCGAAAACAACGTTGTACCATTACGACACTCCGCTCATGCTGGTGACTTACACCATTGATCAAGAGATGTCGCAAATGTTATGAGATCCTTCGCACGTCCGCCAGGGAAAGACGTTAAGAGGGGGGAGCATGATACACACCACAGCCTCGTTTACCGGCACAGGAAGTCTGTGTCTCGAACCCCGACCAGAAATACAGAAACCTTACAGCAAACCCGAGATCATCCTCGAACTGGAGCTGGAAACCCGTGCCGGCTCGCCGCTGGGCATCCCTGATCCGATGTACCCATTTAGCCTGAACACGACCGACTTAACCAGACCAGACAGGTAGAGTGCAACGGTGTGCCTGAAGGGGTCCATTGCTCACTCTGCGCTTAATGGGTTGACGACTTGATCATGCCCCGAGGTGGCTTGTTCCGAATTCTTGTCCTCGCATCATTGCTGGGTGCACTTCCCAGCCGGGATGAGCCAGCGGCCATGGCGTCGCCTCCCTCGGGTCTGCACGTTCTCCGCTTCGATGAAAGTAGTGTGATGCTGGAGCTCGAAACTCTCGACTTCGAACTCTCACTCACGAAACTGCCCATCGGCCCGTTCAATCGCCTTTCCGTCGCCGGCTACGACCTCACCCAGCAGGCCGGCCGGCCCCAGGTCCCCGTGATGACCACCCTCCTCGGCGTGCCCCCCGACGCCCGTATCGAGCTGCGAATCGTGACCGACGACGCCACGACGCTGCCAGGACGCTACAGGCTGTCCCCTGCACCGCGCCCCGCGCCTCTGACAGACGACCTCCAGCCGGGCAAGCTAGTCCTCGAGCCGGACCAGGCCGCCTACGCCAGTGACGCGCTCTACCCCTCCGCGCCGGCCCGCATCGCCGGCGACGCCTGGCTGCGCGACCAGCGCATCGTGCGCATTGAGCTGTATCCCTTCCAGTACAACCCTGCCCAGGGCGTGTTGGTCTGGAACCGCCGGCTGCGGGTGGAGGTGGGGTTCGCTCGGCAGGAAGCCAGGGAAAAAGGGAAAAAGGGAAAAAGGGGAAAAGGGAAAAAGGGGACAGGGGGACAACGGAACAAGGGAATAGGGGAACCAGGGCCCAATGAATCCCAGCACCGACGTGTAATCAATTCGCCGTTCGAAGGGGTGTTGCGCCGTGCGCTCATCAATTACGACATGGCCCGCACCTGGCGTGGCCGGCCCCCACAGGATACAAGACGGAAGACGGAAGACGCAAGACGTAAGACGCAACACGCAACACGCAATACGCAGTACGCAATACACACTGCGCAATACCCAATACCCAATACCCAAACCTCCACGACCCCACGCTTCAAAATCACCATCGACCACGACGCCCTCTACCGCCTGACCTATACTGACCTCGAAGCCGCCGGCATAGACGTGGACACCGTCGATCCGCGCACCTTCCACCTGACCAGCCAGGGGGAGGACGTGGCCATCTACGTGGCCGGCGAAGCTGACGGGCGGTTCGACCCTGGCGACAGCATCACCTTCTACGGGCAGAAGTTTCGAGGCGATACATTGGCGGCGCTATATGCCGACGAGATGGCGGACTGGCTGACGCTGTGCCCGGCGTGTGAGCTGGCCGGCATGTTCGAGAAATACACCGACGAGAACGTCTACTGGCTGACCGCCGGCGGCGAGCCCGGCCCGCGCATGGCGTCTATCGACGGCACGCCCACGGACACGGCTCCCGTGCCTGACTACTATCGGGCAACCGTCCACGCCGAGCAGTCCCACGAGTGGTACACCCATCACTTCACCAGCGAGGACACCTGGTTCTGGGAGCGGGTGCAAACCGGCTTCGATCCCATCACCCGCACCTACACCACAACCCTGACCGCCCTGGCCAACGGCGACTTCACTGCCACCGTGCGCGGCGAGGTCGTCGCTCGCAACACCGGGGACCACGACACCCGATTCCTGCTGAACAACCGATCGGACCCCCTCGATTGGAGCACCTGGGTCGGCAAGACAAACCACACCTTCGAAGTCCAGGTGAACCAGTCTGACCTGCACGAAGGCGAGAACGAACTCCATTTCGTGAGCGACGGTGATCTGGACTGGGTCTACTTCAACTGGTTTGAGATCGAATACGTCCGCCGGTTTGAGGCGGAGGATGATCAACTCCTC
>JBHHXF010000702.1:0-2246 GCA_046756905.1 Anaerolineae bacterium
ATTATACATCAACGGGGGGCACCAGAGAAATCAAGGTGTCGGCCAGGTAGGCGGGTGCATCCTTGTCCGATGGCCGGCTATCGACTATAATGTGTCTGCTTCTTAACACGTATCCGTTCAAGTCTGGAGGTAGTATTGGTGTTTTCATCGCAGCGCGAGCGAAAGTTCGAAGAAACGGGGTACTCTATCCGGGGGGACTTCCTGGCCTTCTGGGAGCGGTACGGAGAAGAGGTCTTGGGACCACCGATCACCGATGTGCTAGAAGAAGACGGGGAGGTGGCTCAATATTTCGAGCGGGTGGCGCTGGAGTCGCCGGCCCCCGGGCAGGTGCGGCTGAAACCTCTGGGCCGCGAGGTGTTGCGCTTGCGTGACATGATACACCAGCCGCGCCCCATGGTGATCCGCCCCCCGATCATCGACCTGGTCTACGATCTGCCTCGCCACGCAGAACGCCGCTATGAAACGCGAAGGATGGCCCAGATTCAGCAACTGGTGATCCACCACACTGGGGCTGCTCCAGCGCTAAGCGTCGAAGCTATCGCCAAAAAGCACGTGGAGGAATTGGGGTGGCCTGGGATGGGTTATCACTTCATAATTGATGCTGCCGGCCAGATTTACCAGACCAACAATCTAACGACGGTGTCTTTCCATGCCCGGCATGCGAATTCGACCACTGTAGGAATCGCGTTTAGTGGCAACTTCGACGCGGCTGTGCCGGCCGATGCGCAATTGGAGAGCGGTGGCCGGCTGTGTGCGTACTTGCTACGGGAACTGAGTCTGCCAGTTGAGAACATCCGAGGGCACAACGCCTTTGTGTCAACCGGGTGTCCGGGGGGGAATTGGACGGAAGGCGCCGTGTGGCGGGACGCGCTTCTTGAGCAGATTAGAAGCGTGAAGCGGTTCGGCAGTTGAAACGGCACCGACGATGGCGAAGCGACGTCCTGAGTCCTTCGACGTGCTCAGGACTTCGCCTGTCGAAGGGGCGCTCTTTGGCGACTGGTCTCGGTCGGCGCAGCCTGTCCAGAGCCATCATCAGTACTTGGGAAAACTGAACGCTAACCCTCCCGCAGGTTGTCGATTAGACGCCAAGATCGGTTTGGAGCGCGTGTTGCATGACATAATCAAAACCTGCGGGAGGGTGATCAAAGGAAATTCCCAAGTACTGATCATGTAGAAACATGACTTATCGCGTCAAGCTTGAAGCATTTGAAGGGCCGCTCGATCTTCTCTTGAGTCTGATTCGACGGCAGGAGTTGGAGATAGCGGCCATCTCGCTGGCGGCTGTAACGGATCAGTACCTGGCCTACATGGAACAACTTCAGGAGGTCGATCCGGGGGCGTTGGCGGGCTTTCTGGAAGTAGCGGCTCAACTGGTCTTGATCAAGTCCCGGTATCTGCTGCCACGGCCGGCTGAGGGCTCACTGGTTGAGGACGAGGTGGACCCGGCGGAGGTTTTGGCTCAGCGACTGCGGGAATACGCGCAGTTCAAGGACGCGGCTCGGGCATTGCGGGCACGCGATGCACAGGGGCTGCGGGCCTACGTGCGTATTGCCTCATCCCCTGATCTGCCGCGCCGTGTCGATCTGGGTGACGTCTCGGTTGAGGATTTGCTGGCCGCAGTGCGCGAGGCGCTGGATGCGCAGCCGGCCCCGCCCGTCTCCGAGGTGGTCGAGCCAATTACGGTCACCATCGACGAGCGGATCGGGGTGATCCGCCGCGCGTTGCGTGTTGGCCGGTCGATCACCTTTCGGGCTCTCCTGCGCGACTGCCGCTCGCGGATAGAAGTTATCGTCACTTTCCTGGGCTTGCTTGAGCTGATGAAGGCCGGCGAGGTTGTCGCGCGGCAGGATGCGCTGTTTGAGGAAATAACAATCGAGTGGGGGACGGGTGAGACCGGCCCGCACAAGCAACGGACTACAACTCATTGACGGAGGGATGAACAATGGCACTTCAATCACTCGTAACCTGGATCATCGTGGGCGGCATCGCCGGCTGGTTGGCGAGCGCCGTCGTAAAGGGCATTCGAGTAAGCTTGGCCGGCGCCGTTCTCGCTGGCATCGTTGGCGCAGTTGTGGGCGGATGGCTGTTCGGGCAACTGGGTATTGCCATCGGCGGGGGATTCGTCGGAAGTATCATCACTGCTTTCGTTGGCGCCGTCATCCTCCTTGTGGTCTTGCGCGCAATTCGTTGACAGCGAACGGAATCGGTGCACTCAAAATGGGTTGGTAGGGACGGGTCTTGCACCC
>JBHHXF010000703.1:0-2243 GCA_046756905.1 Anaerolineae bacterium
GACCGGCGCTAGACGTGCCCTTTCATCGGGGTCCCCCAACTTCTAAATGCGCCCGCGACGGATTTGACAATCCGTCGCGAGCGCCAGGTGTCGATTTAGACGCAATGCGAAATACCTAATCGCCGGACCGTGGGGTCTTGCGTCTATCAAACATGTAGCCGTGACCGCGCACATTCTGGATGTAGATTGGCCGGGTCGGGTCGGGTTCGATCTTGGTGCGCAAGTTCTGGATGTGCCAGCGCACAAGGCCGGCGCTATACAATTCCGAAGAGTATCCCCACACTTGCTCCAAGAGATCTTGACTGGAGAAGACTTCGCCAGGGTGGCTGATCAGGTGATGGAGGAGGTCAAACTCGGTGGGCGTGAGGCGCTCGGTTTTTTCGCCCACGCGGACTTGCCGACTGTACAGGTCCAGGGCGACGGCGCCTACCACCAGAAAGCGTTGATGATCAAGCTCCGGCGTTTCATCTGGGGCAGAACGGCCCCGGCGCAGCAAGGCTCTGACTCTGGCTTTAAGTATTTCCATTTCAAATGGCTTAACCAGGTAATCGTCGGCCCCTTCATCCAGACCCGTCACCATATCATCGGTACTTCTAAGTGCGGTCAGTAGCAGGATAGGCACGGCCCCCAGGGTGAAGTCTCGGCGGACTTCGCGACATACTTGCAAGCCGTCCAGTCCGGGCATCATGATGTCCAGGATGATGAGATCGGGTTGCTGCCGGCGCGCGATATCCAATGCCTCCACCCCGTCGAAGGCGGTTAGCACCTCGTAGCCCTCATCGCTCAGGCTGTAGTTTACTGCCCATACCAGGTCCGGTTCATCGTCTACTAGCAGGATTCGGGCCTCAGGCATTATTCTTCTCCCTGTTCGCCTTTAACCCATCCATCGCCGGCAGTCGGACGCTCACGGTGGCGCCGCGTCCCACGTCGCTCTCTACATTGATCGCTCCCTGGTGCATTTGGAGAATACTGTAGCTGACAGAGAGCCCCAGACCGGTTCCCCGGCCCATGGGCATGGTGGTGAAAAATGGATCGAAGATCTTGGGCAAATCCTCCGGCGGTATGCCGCGTCCGGTGTCAGTGAACGAGACCTGTACCTCTCCCTCCGAAGCTCTGCGGCTGTGAATGGTCAGGGCGCCGCCGTCGGGCATGGCATTGCAGGCATTCAAGATCAGGTTAGTAAATACTTGCTGCAGCAATGCCGGATTTCCGAAGACAGAAGGTAGATCAGGATCGAGTTTTTGGTGTAAAACGACCTGTTGTGAGGACATCAGATGAGTCACCAGGGGGAGTGTTTCTTCCAGGATCGCGTTCAGGTCAGTCTCCATCATCAAATCGTTTTCGGGGCGAGCGAACCGTACCAGGTTGTCAATGATTTTCGAGGCTCTCTGTGTCATCTCGTGAATCTTCTGAGCACACTGGACGTATACTTGTGGGTCGTCTGGTCGGTCCCGGAGTACCTGTGCATACAATGAAATGATACTCAGAGGATTATGCAGTTCGTGAGTAATGGCGCCGGCCATCACTGCCATGGATGCCATCTTATCAGCCTGGATCAGATGCATCTGGGCCTGTTTGCGTTCGGTAATGTCCTCTATGTGAACCAGGACCAGGTCAGGGGGCACAAAGGCATATTTGACGGCCAATTGTCTGGTTTCACCAGTGGTCTTGAATTCATAGGACATCTCTCGTTCAATGGGGGTCATCTCGGTGTAACAGCGTGCCAGGTCTTCTTGAACTTCTGGAGTATCCTGGTGTAGTTCGCTCGCCGTGATGCCTATGAGGTTGACCACGAGACCCTGTGTAATCTCAAAAGCTGCATCGTTGCAGTCGACCAACACAAAGTCGTTCCCCTCCCTTTGCCACGTATAAGTCGGGATTGGGATGCCCTTATATTGGGCTCTCAGCTTTTCCTCACTCTCCCGCAGCGCTTTCGCCATCTTAGATTGTTCAGTAATGTCGATGCCGGTGCTGATGATGTACTCAATCATTCCCTCACTGTTGGGGAGGCCGGTATATGACCAGGCGATGAGCCGGCGATCCCCATCTTTGGTCAGGACGTATTGTTCAGCCTCATTCGGGAGTCTGTACCCTTCCAGATCGCCGTCTTGTAGCCTTCGAAAAAAGGATTTGACAGTCTCTACGCTTTCAGGAATTGTGAGGACATCCCAGGAATGTCTGCCTTTCACTTCATCGAACGAATAGCCGGTTGTTTGCGCGCAGGCCTGGTTGAAGCGGGCGAT
>JBHHXF010000704.1:0-2239 GCA_046756905.1 Anaerolineae bacterium
GCGGGCGGGCCTGTCGGACTCAGTACCCTGATTATTTCCTCAAACTTCATAAACGTGTTTCAACACGTTTCGAATTAGCAGACACCGAATTCATTCGGTGGGCGCAGACAGGTAAGTCGGCATGAAACTTGTGTGCCCAAAGTGTGGTCAACAGAATAGGTCCAAGGCCCGCTTTTGCGCGATGTGCGGGGCGTCCCTCGCTACGTCACCCTTAATGGCGCCGGCGCTCCAGCCAGGCCAGATGTTGAAGGGCGGCGCTTACCGGGTCGTGCGCCGGCTCAACAAGGGCGGCATGGGAGCGCTGTACCTGGCCAAAGACCTGCGCACCTTTGGCCGGCCCTGCGTCCTTAAACAGATGCTGGACTACTACGACCCCAGCGAGCCGGACGGTGCGGCCAAGGCGCGGGCTCGCTTCGAGGAAGAGGGGCGCACCCTGGCCTCGCTGAGCCACCCCGGCATTCCCAAGATCTACGCCTTCTTCGAGGAAGCGGGCCGGCACTACATCGTCATGGAGTACATCGAGGGTGACAACCTGGCGCGGTACGTCACTCGGCTGGACGACGCGGGACGCCAGGTGCCGGGCACGCGCCTGGCCCGGGAGCAGGTGCTGCGCTACGCCACGCAGGTGGCCCAGGTGCTGGAGTACCTGGCCTCACAGCCGCGACCGGTGATCCACCAGGATGTCAAGCCGTCCAACCTGATCCTTGAGCGCAGCCTGGACTTCGTGCGCCTGGTGGACTTCGGCACGGCGAGCACAAATGGGGTCCCGCTGGCCGGCAATCCCAACGTAGAGCCGGAAAGCGTCTACGGCACCATCGGTTACGCGCCGCCGGAGCAGTGCCAGGGCCATCCAGAGCCACGGTCAGACGTGTACGCGTTGGGCGCGACCATTTATCACCTGCTGACCGACGACGACCCGCGCGATCATCCGTTCAAGTTCCCCCGTCTGGCCTCTCTGCCGGATGATGTGGAGCGGCTGCTGAAAAGAGCGCTGCGCCAGAACGCTGAGCAGCGGATCACGGCCCGCCAACTGCGCGAGGAAATGGAATCGCTCCAGAACCCGAAGCGGACGCTGCAAACCTTCGCTTTTCCGACCGGCGAGCGCATCCGCACGGTGTCTTCCCTGCCGGCCCTGGCCGACGAGCAATGGGAATCGGCGCGGGAGTTCCTGTACGAAGGTGACTTCGACCGCTGGCTGCGCGACCTGAACCGCCACGACGCCGTGTTGGCCGCCGTTTCGGCTCGACATAAGCACCAGGATCAGGACGCCGGCCTGGAGGCTTTCCTCGAACAGCTCGATGCCGGCCTGGCGCGACCGCGCTTGAGCGTCGCCCCCGACACTCTGGACCTGGGCCACGTGGCGCGCGACAAGCCCGTGGCCGCCACGCTGACGGTGGGCAACGCGGAGCGTGGCTACCTGGCGGCGAAGCTGACGCCACGGCAGCCCTGGCTGGACGTGCAACCCCGCCACGCGCCGGCCCATGCCTACACCTTGTCGAATGTGGACGTGATCGTGAACACCAGGATGCTACCTCTGCGCCGGACGCCACGCGGCGTGATAGATGTCGATGCCGGCGCTGCCGGCAGGACCTCCGTCCAAGTGAAAGTCCAGGTCTCCATTGCGCGGGAGCTGTGGCGTTTGCTGAAGCGTACCGTGCGCAGTGCCATTCCTGAAGCCGGGCGGGGGTTCCGGGACGGGTTCGCGGCCGGCGCTGATCTGGGCCGCGCAGCCGCCCGAAACGCCGCACGCCAACCGTGGATTGTTGTGGCCATCTGGTTGATCCTGGCGGTGGTCGGCGGTTTGGCCTGGTGGACACGCACCGAATCGGTGCTATGGCAGGAGTATGCAATTATCGGGCTGGCAGCGCCGCCGGCTGTCGTGCTGGTTGGTGCGCTGGTCCTTGCTCTGTTGAGCGCAATCATCGGTCTCCTGGCCGGCGCAATCATCGGCGGCACGCGGGGGCTGTTGAATGTAGAGCGGATTGAGCTGCCAAAGGGCATCTCTGCTTCGCGGGGACTGTTCGCCGCAGTGCGGTGGTGGATGGGGCGACGTAGAACGTGAAACGTGAAACGTGAAACGTGAGGATTCTCACTCGAACAGGCCATCACGTTTCACGCTTCACGTTTCACGTGCGCACAAGGAAGCGAAACCGAACGATGCAATGTCGATTCTGTGGTGAAAATAATCGAAGCGGTGCCCGGTTCTGCAACCGCTGTGGCGCCGTGCTGTCTGCCGGCT
>JBHHXF010000705.1:0-2235 GCA_046756905.1 Anaerolineae bacterium
TTGGAGATTGGAGGTTGGAGATTGGAGGTTGGAGATTGGAGGTTGGAGATTGGAGGTTGGAGATTGGAGATTGGAGACTGGGTATTCTGCGGTCTGGAGCGCGGCGGATGATACTTGGTCATTATCCGCGCGGGCGATGCTGGTCCCACCCGCAAGGCTCACCCCCAACAGCAGGATCGGGAGTAGCGCTGCCAGAATCAGCAGTGGAGCACGCGAGTTTCGGAGATGCAGTGATGCGGCCGACTGCGGCGGTTCTGTTGTGCCTTCATTGGAGGCAGCATGGGTTGTGGACAGGGCCAGGCCAACAAAGAGCCAGAATAGTGTAACAGCGTGCGGGAAGTTGATGTTTACGAAGTAGTGATCGAAGATGCCGCTGACCATGGCGCCGGCCAGCCCTGCGCCCAGGCCCAAAAGGATGGGGCGGAGCCGGACATTCTCCATCGCCTGCCACTCGCGCCAGATGTGGAGGAATAAGAGCGCCATCATCAGGAGAAACACCGACAGCCCAACCAAGCCCATGTTTTCGGCCAGCAGCAGATACAACATCGAGACGCCGAGATAGATGTCAATTTCCGGCACGCCGGCAAACCCAACGCCGAACCACGGATGCCGCGCGACCAGGCGCAGGGCATCGGAATACTCGCCGAAGCGCATCTGGGTAGCCAGGTCCTCGCCCCGAACGCCGGCGATGAAATGGGTGACGTATCCCTGCGTCTGTGGTAATATTAGGAAGAGAGCGCCGGCCAACGCCATCCACAGGAGCAGCCGGCGGTAGCGCAGCACGGCGATGATAGACAGGGCCACCACTAGGCCGGCCATGGCACTGCGGGAGAAGGTGAGCGTCAGGCACACGCCCATTATCACGCCCATAGGGGCGATGAGAGTTTTTGGAAACAGCGGTTGCTCCGAGAAGAGCTGGGCCACCGTGAGCGCCGTCACCAGCACCAGCAGCCCGCCAAAGGCGTTCGGATCGACCGACGTGCCGATGGCGCGCTCAGGCAGGCTCGGATCGTCGCGGATATAGCGCAGGCCCACGTTGTATTCCAGGTAACGCAGTGGGGACAGCAGCCGCAGCGCCAGGTTGTCCGGCAGAACGTACAGGAACACGCCGATGAAGGCTGCGGCAGCGCCGGCCAGGATCACCGCCTTCGTAGCCAGGGTGAGTTGTTCTTCGGTTTGCAGAAGATTCACCAATACCAGGGGGAAAAGAATGGCCAGCAGCAGCTCCGCGAAGTGGCGGGCGATGGCGGGGGTAAGCGACGCGTGACCCAGCCCCAGGACGAAGGCGAAGACGGCCATAAGCATGTAGGCCAGAATGGCCGGCGCGATAGCGGGGAAGATGAGCCGGCGCTGCTGACCCAGAGCGACTCGCAGCGCCCAAACGGTGATCGTGGCCAGCAGCGCCAGGTTGAGAAACGTCGGGTTAAAGCCTATGCCCAGAGGAACGGCTGCAAAAGGCAGCAGAATCACCACGCCGATGACCGACAGCAAGCCCAGCATGGGGCTGCGCAGCAAAGCCAGTCCACCCACGGACCCTAGGGCCAGCGCCAGGGCGATGGGCGCTGTGGCGAACGCGACCAGCGCGCCGCCGAGTAGTCCGGCCAGCAAACACAGTGCCAGCACCCACGCCGGCCGCCGCAGTCCTACACGGCATCCTGAGGTCCCTCCTGAGCTCGTCGAAGGGCTTGTCGAAGGGACAAATCCGTTTCCCAACCGTTCCATTCACCTTCGTCCCTGGGGCGAGTCGTGTGCAGAGTCATATTCCAGGTTGAAGGTGTAGATATTGCGCACACGATGTCGAAAGGCAAGGAACTCATCCAACTTCTCGATGGAGTCCGCGGACAACACTGCTGGACGCATGCCAGGTATTTCTTGCCCCATTCGCTCCAGCAAGTCGCGGTGCCACCACTCTCCAGACGGGAAAGCCGGATCGAGCTGTCGCGCAATCGTCTCGAAGATGCGTTCCAAGCCGTTGTAGAAACTGTGTAAGCTAAGGGCCAGTGAGTTCAGGAAGTGGTCTTGCTGATCGGGAAAACGACGAGCGCCCTCCCACGCGGCGGGGGCAAGCTGCACTGTTCGTTCAATAGCCTCAAGCTCGTATCCGATGCGGTCGTGCAGATCGCGAAGCTCTATACTCAGAGATCGACTCCTTCTCGCTCGACAATTGCCCAAATGGCCGGCGGGCAAGTGTCAGGATCAACCAAATCAACCGTTATCTCATCATCGAGGAACAGG